>JAEYXC010000248.1 GCA_023428655.1 Bacillota bacterium
TCTTCTATGTTCATGATTTTCGTACTTACATTAAGTCCTTCTGCAATCTGCTCATTAACCAGAGCCTCTACCTGCTCTAACTCCTCAGTAGTTAATGCAGAGAAGTGGGTAAAGTCAAAACGAAGTCTGTCCTCGCTCACCATGGAGCCTGCCTGCTCTACATGAGTACCGAGTACGGTACGAAGAGCCTTCTGCAATAAGTGAGTTGCACTATGATTCTTAGCGGTTGCTGCTCTTTTAAGAGCATCGACCTCTAAGGTAACTTGCTCATTCTTCTTAAAGATTCCCTTTGTCACTGTTCCTACATGGCCAATCTTACCGCCCTGAAGCTTAATGGTATCCTCCACCTCAAATTCAGCATCCTTTGTACGGATGTAACCGGTATCTGCAGCTTGTCCACCGCTGGTTGCATAAAAAGGTGTCTCCTTCACTAAGATAGTACCCTTCTGTCCAGCCACCAATTCCTCAGTCAGCTCTGTCTCTGTTGTAAGAACCGTAATTTCAGAGAGATAGGATAGATTGTCATAGCCAACAAAGGAGGACGTAATGCTTGGATCGATCTGCTGATACACCGTCTCCTCTGCACCCATATAATTTGTGGTACCGCGGGCATTTCTGGCGGTTACTCGCTGAACCTCCATCGCCTCTTTGAAGCCCTTTTCGTCTACTTCAAAGCCCTTCTCTTCTAGAATTTCCTTTGTTAAATCGATGGGGAAGCCATAGGTATCGTATAGCTTAAACACATCCTCACCGGAGAGTACCTTCTTATTACTATTCTCCAGCTCCTTCTCCATCTCAGCCAAAATGCTAAGCCCCTGATCGATGGTCTTGTTAAATTTATCTTCTTCAATGGAGAGAAGCTTTAAGATATATTCCTTCTTCTCCTCTAATTCCGGATAACCATCCTTATGTCCGTCGATAACAACCTTAGCCAGTTCAGCCATAAAGTTGCCTTCAATTCCAAGTAATTTTCCATGTCGGGCAGCACCACGCAGTAAACGACGGAACACATAACCTCTTCCTTCATTGGAGGGAATTACACCATCGGAAGCCATAAAGGTAGTGGAACGTACATGGTCCGTAATCTTACGGATGGATACATCCTTCTTCGCATCCACCTGATACTGAGTATGAGCAAGCTCACATACCTTATCACGAATTGCTTTCATGGTATCCACATCAAAGATGGAGCTGACATCCTGAACTACAGCAGCCAATCTCTCAAGACCCATCCCGGTATCAATATTCTTATTCTCAAGCTCGGTATAGTTACCGTTGCCATCCCCATTAAACTGGGTAAATACATTGTTCCATACCTCAATGTAACGGTCACAATCACAGCCTACGGTACAGTTTGGATTATCGATACAGCCATACTTTTCACCGCGGTCATAATAGATCTCAGAGCAGGGACCACAGGGACCTGCACCATGCTCCCAGAAGTTGTCCTTCTTGCCAAAGCGGAAAATTCTCTCCGGAGCAATCCCGATTTCCTTCTCCCAGATTGCAAAGGCCTCATCGTCATTCTCGTAGACCGAAGGATATAGACGATCCTTCTCCAGTCCCACCACCTCAGTCAGAAATTCCCAGGACCAAGCGATGGCTTCCTTCTTAAAATAATCCCCGAAGGAAAAGTTACCAAGCATTTCAAAAAAGGTACCATGTCTTGCGGTCTTACCTACATTCTCAATATCACCGGTACGGATACATTTCTGACAGGTAGCCACACGATTTCTCGGTGGAAGCTCCTGACCTGTAAAGTATGGCTTCAGTGGGGCCATACCGGAATTAATCAGTAATAAGCTGTTATCATTATGAGGAACCAAGGAGAAGCTTTTCAGTACCAGATGCCCCTTGCTTTCAAAGAATTCCAAAAACATTCTTCTAAGATCATTTACTCCATAATTTTGCACGTTAATTTGCCTCCTATATTTAAAATTGCATTTATTATCCAACCTATATTAACTCTCCCTTGAAGCGTTTGTGCCAAGGGGGTTCCTTACCACTTAGAAAACACACTATTTTCTATGGGCTAATTCTGTGGTGATATCCTCCCAATCCAGATTGCATTCCACCATTAATACCATCAAGTGATACAGATAATCTGCAATCTCATAGCGAAGCTCCTCTGCACCGGGGTTCTTGGCGGCAATGGTAATCTCCGTTGCTTCTTCACCGCATTTCTTCAGAATCTTGTCAATCCCCTTATCAAACAGATAATTGGTGTAGGAGCCTTCCTTCGGGTTCCTTCTGCGATCGAGGATTACATCATAAACATCCTTAAATACATGGAAGGGATCAATATCCTTATACTCCTTCTTCACCAGCTCCGTATAGAAACAGCTCTTATTTCCTGTATGACAAGCAACACCCACCTGAAGCACCTTGGCAAGTAGGGTATCCCGATCACAATCAACGGATAATTCCTTCACATATTGATAATGTCCGGAGGTCTCACCCTTGATCCATAATTCCTGTCGACTTCTGGAATAATAAGTCATTCGTCCGGTCACAACAGTCTTATTATATGCTTCCTCATTCATATAAGCAAGCATTAATACTTCATTTGACCGATAATCCTGTACTACTACGGGCACCAGGCTATTCGAATCCTTCTTAAACTCGGAGAAGGCCAGTCGACTTTCAAAGGCATTAACCTCAACGCCTTCGGCCTTTAAAGCTTGCTTCGCCTTCATAATATCCTTATTTTCAAAGAAATTCGTTGATACTCCGATCACATTTTGAATGCTTAAGAGATTACAGATATCATTACGTATTAAGCTGTCACGAATGATTATGGGAAGTGGTGATGCTTCGATCTTCGCCTTACTATTAGAGGAAAGAGCCACATGCTTTAATAGTATACTACCCACCTTGTGGTCAGAAAGAGCCGTCTTGAAATTCTCCATCTCCATATAATCCATCATATCTAATTCCACGATAATCTTATCGGAGCCAAAACGCTCCGCTGCTTCCTTCAAAAGCTCCTTGTTGTTTATATAAGTATATCGAGTAAGGACTGCCTTGGCACCGGTATAGATTGCTTTCTTTATGTCCTCCAGGCGTTCCACATGACAACCGATCATAAAGGGAACATCGACCTTCTTCGATAGCTCCTTCGCGAGAGACAGGAATTCTTCTCTGGATTTCTCATCCTTCGAGTAATTATAAATTAATAACTCGTCCGCTCCCCCATAAGAATATTCCTCGGCAAGTGATAATACTTTACCGGGTATTTCATTTTCTGCATTAATATAAGGGATAATTTTTTTGTATGACATGTAGAATAATACCTCCCGGAGAATTCCTCTTCTTGTGTTATTGATGATTATTGATTATATATAATATTTGATTGAAGTTCAACAAAAATTCGCAGCTCAATGCTATCATTTCACTATCTCAAATAATTTTACCGCTTTTTTTAGATCAATTCGCTTCTCATACAATGCCTTGCCAACGATTGCACCATATACATTAATTTCTTCCAGCATCTCAAGATCCTTAAGGGAGGACACACCGCCGGAGGCAATAATATTGAGACCCGTTACCTCCACCATCTCCTTGGTATGGGGAATATTAGGCCCTTGGAGCATTCCGTCCTTGGAGATATCGGTATAAACAATTGTCCTCACTCCCAGCTTCTTCATTTCCATCGCTAAGGAAACTGCCTGATAGCTGCTTACCTTCTCCCAGCCCTCGATGGCAACCATACCATCCTTTGCATCAATTCCAATCACAATTCTTTTGGAGCCGAAGGTACTGACCGCTTCTTTAATGAAGCCCGGATCCTTCACCGCTTTGGTTCCGATTATTACTCTGTCTATACCAAGCTCCAGCTTATTCTCAATATCCTTAATCGTACGGATACCACCACCAACCTGAATAGGCACCTTAACCTCAGCAACAATGCTTTTAATTACCTCATCATTGACCGAATGACCTACCAGTGCGCCATCCAGGTCCACTATATGGATAAAGGAAGCCCCGCAAGCTTCCCATTGTTTTGCAATTTTTAAGGGGTTATCGGAATATACTAATACATCCTGAAAGCTCCCCTGTCGTAATCGAACACATTGACCGTTCTTAATATCGATTGCCGGAAATAATTTCATCATGCACCTTTGCCTTTCATCAGTTATATATTTAGTCAATCGACCCTTTGGTAGATAATACTCCATGAATTCGGTCGTCAATACTGCAGGCTTCATCCAATGCTTTTGCAAAGGCTTTAAAGGCTGCTTCTATGATATGATGATTGTTCCCACCACTCAGCTGCTTAATATGTAAATTCATACCGGCGGAGTAAGAAATCGCATAAAAGAATTCCTTCACCATCTCGGTTTCCAGGTAACCGACTTTATCCATGGAAAAGCTAAGATCATAGGAAAGATAAGGCCGTCCGGATAAATCGATGGCACAAAGCACCAAGGTCTCATCCATTGGCAAAACAAAGGACCCATAACGCTTGATTCCCTGCTTATCTCCTAAGGCATTCTTGATCGCCTGACCGAGTACAATCCCGGTATCCTCAACCGTGTGATGAGAATCGACATAAAGATCGCCCTTCACAGCCAGCTTAAGATCAAAAAAACCATGGCGTGTAAAGCTGTCCAGCATATGATTAAAAAAACCGATGCCGGTCTCAATCTGGGATTTACCGCTACCATCAAGGGTAAATTCCATGCTAATCTCTGTTTCCTTGGTGTTTCGGCTTACGATTGCACTTCTGTTATTCATGTCTCTCATCCTTCCCATTTTATATAATTATACAATATGAGTAATAAATGTCAAACCTCTTTTCCGTAGTACCTAACCAGCTTAGCCCTAATCGTGCAATACTACATACGGATTACTTCCTTATAAAGAAATATCTACTCGAAGCGTACCGCGATGGAATTCGCATGTGCGGTCAGATATTCGGAATTCGCAAAGGATATAATATCCTTGTGAATCGGTTCCAATGCCTCCCTCGAATAGGAAATGATGCTTGACTTCTTAATAAAATCATCCACACTGAGCGGAGAGAAAAACTTGGCAGTGCCATTGGTTGGAAGGATGTGATTCGGACCTGCCATATAATCCCCCAAGGGCTCACTGGAGTACTCTCCGATGAAAATTGCTCCGGCATTCTTAATCTTGGTCATTACCATAAAGGCATCCTTCGTCATAATTTCCAAATGCTCCGAGGCAATCTCGTTCACCGCATCAATGGCCTCCTCCAGGGTGTCAGCAACCATAATATAACCATAGTTGTCTAAGGACTTTTGAATAATCTCACTACGGGAAAGCTGAGCAACAAAAGCATCAACCTCCTTCGACACCTGCTCGGCCAGCTGTTCACTGGTGGTAATCAGGATGGCGGAAGCTAACTCATCATGCTCTGCCTGGGATAACAGGTCGGCTGCAACAAATCTTGGATTAGCGGTCTCATCAGCGAGCACCAGTATCTCACTGGGTCCGGCGATGGAATCAATACTTACATGCCCATATACTGCTTTTTTCGCTAATGCTACATATATGTTGCCAGGACCTACGATCTTATCCACCTTGGGGATGCTTTCCGTACCATAGGCAAGCGCTGCAATTGCCTGTGCTCCACCCACCTTATAGATCTCCGTTACACCTGCCTCCTTCGCGGCCACTAAGGTACCGGGATATATTTTTCCGTCCTTATCCGGAGGTGTTGTCATAGCAATTCTGCTGACTCCGGCTACCTTCGCAGGAACCACATTCATCAAAACAGAGGAAGGATAAGCAGCTTTACCACCGGGTACATAGACTCCGACGGAGGCAATGGGTGTTACCTTCTGACCAAGAATGGTTCCATCTTCCGTCGTATCGAACCAGCTATATTGCTTCTGTTTTGCATGATACCCCTCTATGTTTCGAATCGCTTTTCGGATGACCTCAATCAGGGAAGGGTCAATTTTATCATAAGCCTCCCTAATCTCTTCTTCCGTCACCCTTATGGTAGCTTGATTTAATACTGCTTTATCAAACCTTCTGGTATACTCGAATAAGGCTTCGTCCTTACGTAATCTGATCTCCCTCAGAATATCTGTTACCACTTCAACATATTCCTCGTATTGATTAGGACTCCTCTTTAATAAATCCTCTAATATATTCTTTTTAGTCTCTGCATTTAATTTAATCTGTCTCATGAATTATTTCATCCTCCCATCGATAACCATGATTATATTCTTAAGGTGCAAACCTTCCACTACTCGAATTTTATTTACGTATCGCAATCGCTCCTAATCGTCCTCCAAGGTTCTATTTATTCACCTGTAATAGCTCCTTCAGCTCCTTGATGATCCTAGTAATTCGTTCATGCTCCATTTTCATGCTGACCTCATTTACCACCATGCGGGCAGATATATTGCAGATTTCCTCCAATACCTCCAAGCCGTTTTCACGAAGGGTGGATCCCGTCTCAACAATATCCACGATTACTTCGGATAAGCCGACGATGGGGGCAAGTTCTATGGAACCATTCAATTTAATTATCTCTACGGTTTGATGCTTTTTATTATAGAAATAATCCTTTGCGATATTTGGATATTTCGTTGCTACACGAATCAACTCGCCATGCTTAAGTAGTTCCTTGGCTGAGGCAGGTCCTGCAACACACATTCTGCATTTTCCAAGCCCTAGGTCAACAACCTCATACATCTTACGCCCTTCCTCCAGTATCGTATCCTTACCGACGACACCGATGTCAGCCGCTCCGTATTCCACGTAGGTTGGTACGTCATTGGCCTTGGCCAGGAAGAACTTCAGCTTAAGCTCTTCGTTCACAAAAATCAATTTTCTGGAAGACTTATCTTTGATCTCCTCACAGGTGATTCCGATCTTCTCAAGCACCTCCAGAGTATTTAAAGCGAGGCGTCCCTTCGCCAGTGCAACTGTAATATATCTCATAAGAATCGTCCTTTCATCAACTCGATTAACCATTGCAGGAAGCTATTGAAGAAATTCCTGCATTGGCGCAGATTGCAGTGTTCCTGTAGTAATATCCAGTACCTTTATCACCTCTGCATTATCCAGATATAGAATACCACCAATATTCATTCTTTGTGCATAGGCGGTATATTCCTCCGGCTTCAGCTCGGTATTCGACTTTTGTAGAATGGTATTGATCCCATCCTTACGAAAATGATTTGCCAATGCAATTGCTTGTTTACGATAATTTATTTGATATATAATTAAGGTGTCCTGTGCTTCTGGCTGTGGAAGCAGCTTCTGTCTGGATAAAGCTAGAATCAATTGGTCAATTACGATTGCCAGTCCGATGGCCGGTGCTTCCTTCCCAAACTGAACAACAAGGTTATCGTAACGTCCTCCGGTTGCAACTGCATCACCGGTACCATAGGTATAGGCTTTAAAGATGATGCCGGTATAATAATTATATTGACTCAGCATACCAAGATCAAAGGATATATATTTCTCATAACCGTATTCGGACATAATCTCATAGAGCTTCTCTAACCGTTCAATGGCTTTGACAGCACGTGGATTTGAGGTTAACCCCTTTGCAAAGGCAAGAATGTCGAGGGTGCCAAACAGCTCCGGCAGCCTTAAGAAGATTTCCTTCAGCTCCTTGCTCATATCCTTTGCCATAACAATCTCCTCCACACCGAACATGTTCTTCTTCGATATGAGGATACGAAGATTGGTAATATCCTCTTCCTCGGTAAACCCTGCCTCCTCAATCAAAGCACGAAAGAAGTCTGCATATCCAATCTCTAATTGAAACTCCTTTAGCCCGGATTGGAGTAGACACTCCACCGTAATGGCGAGCAGCTCCGCATCCGCTTCGATGGAGTCATCGTTCATAAGCTCAGCACCTAACTGAGTCGCTTCCTTTAGCTTTCCTTGATAGCTGCTATTATTAATAAAGGTATTTCCCATATAACATAGACGGATGGGTAAATTCTCATCCTTATAATACTTTGCCACACAGCGCGCAATGGATGGGGTAATATCCGGCCGAAGCACCAGGGTATTGCCATCCCGGTCAAAGAATTTGTACATATCCTTAGAGGCAACCGTTCCTCTTTCCTGACTAAAGATATCAAAGAATTCAAAGCTTGGTGTCTGTATGTCACGAAAGCCATGATGCTCCAGAACATGATGGAGCTGTTGCTGCAGCCTTAATTTGGTTGCGCATTCCGAATTATAAATGTCTCTGACTCCCTCCGGTGTATGTAGTAATTTGTCCTTCATGATCGACACCTTGCCCTTCCTTACGATAATAAAAAGTCTCCAATATTACTTTAGTATGGTAACGTGATAATTCGCTACCATACTAATATGTTTTTACATTATAGTTTATTCTACGGATGATGTCAACTGATTTCTCTCCGCTCCAAATCCTTCTGAATGGTATGTAGATAATGGACACAGGCACCGGTTTCTAAGGGAATCTGATAGGTCATATCCAACTCCTCATAGCGGAAGCTCTTGCGTCCTCCCTGTCTAGCCCGTTCCCAAAATTCATAGAGACGGTCAAAGGTCAGGTAATAAAATATATCTCGCTTTTTATAATATATTAACAGAAATGCGATGCCATTCTGTGCTTCGAATTCCCGCATAAATTCAATCTGATGCTCGTGGACATTGTTCATACTGAAGGTATCAACTGCACATTCCTTTGCATCAAAGCATACCGGAATTCCCTGAACCACTCCAATATAGTCCACGGTACTCTTCTGTTCAAAATAGGCCAGGGTAATGTGCCGGTTATCCTTATCAATATTAATGGGAGTGATCGGTGTTGGAACCTTTTGCATTAATGCCAGTCCCTTTTCTCGATATTTTACATTAGTGAAATTGATCATCTCCTCCAGTAATGAACCTCTTAAGCCTCTCGAGTTCCAAGATGGCATTCCGGCACCTCCTTTTTATTCTTCCTTCCCATACGAAGGGAATAAGTCCTTCCTTATCTGATCAAACTGCTCCGGCATTGTTGCTGTAAAGCTCTTGTCGGACAAGTATGCCAGTTCACCATTTATCTTAGGAAAGATAATCCGGTAGGAATGAAGTAGCTGGCTGGACAGCTCATAGTTTAATTTAAAATAATGGTTTGTCTTCTGGTCCCCATATTTATAATCTCCGATAATCGGATGTCCAATGCTGGCCAGATGAGCACGAATTTGATGGGACTTGCCGGTGATTAGTTTAACCATTAATAGAGTATACTTATGCTCTGCATATGCTACCGGTTCGTATTCCGTACAGATATACTCGGAGTCTTTTGTCTCAGTAGCTAGGATACTAACCTGATTCCTTTTCTCATCCTTATAAAGATAGCCCTCAATTCTCTCCTTCTTTTCAACCCTTCCCTTCACAATACATAGGTAATATTTACTTAAGGTGCGATCCTTTAATAATCTAGCCATTTCCTGTAGACCCGGTAAGGATTTACCGGCGATCAATATTCCACTGGTATTCCGATCCAGACGATTACAGATGGCCGGCTTAAAGCTGATCAGCTGCTCCTTGGTTAATTGCTTCGATGAAAGCAGATAGGATATCACATGCTCTACCATGGACACATCATCCTTGTCGGCCTTCTGAGATAAAATTCCCAACGGTTTATTTATGATAAGGATATGATTGTCCTCATAGATGATATCCAAATTATGTTCTACAATTGTAGTTTGGGTTTCTTCACTGAATAATGCGTAGGTATCGTCGGATAAAAAGAGCTTAATTTCATCCTTAACCTCCAGCTTCTCCGATCCATCGGCTTTCTTCCCATTCAGTGTAATATTCTTCTTACGAAGCATCTTATAGATAAAGCTCTTGGGTGCCTTATTTAATATCTTA
>JAEYXC010000282.1 GCA_023428655.1 Bacillota bacterium
TTAGAGCAATGGAATTACAGACAGAGCTTCGTAGCTATTTGGGAATTAAAAGCATAGATGAAGTGAGAGTTTTGATTCGCTATGATATAGAAAATATTAGTGAGGATACCTATAAAAAAGCACTTGGAACGGTATTTTCGGAACCTCCCGTTGATATGCTTTATGAGGAACAGTATGAGGCTGATAATAAGGCATGTGTTTTTACCGTAGAATACCTTCCCGGTCAGTTTGATCAGCGTGCTGATTCAGCAGAGCAATGTGTAAAGCTGCTCAATGAGAAGGAAGAGCCAATTATCCGTTCTGCTACTACCTATATAATATCCGGCAATATCTCACAGGAGGACATGGATCGCATCAAGAGCTATTGCATTAATCCGGTGGATTCCCGCGAGGCAGGTGAGGAGAAGCGAAGTACTCTGGTGGACAATTTCGAGGAACCGGAGGAGATATCCGTTCTGATTGGCTTTGGGGCGTGTTCAGAGGAAGAATTGAAGGAACGATATGAAACCTTGAATTTGGCGATGACCCTTGAGGATTTTCGACATATACAGAAATATTTTCGGGAGGAAGAGCAACGCGATCCGACTATGACAGAGATCAGAGTATTGGATACCTATTGGTCCGATCATTGCCGCCATACGACCTTTTTAACGGAGCTTACGGACATTCAGATTGAAGAAGGCTATTATACAAAGCCTATACTGGCAGCCTACGAGAGCTACCGATCGGAGAGGGAGAAGCTTTATGGCGGACGGGAGGACAAATATATCTCCCTAATGGATATTGCTCTTCTGGCGATGAAGAAGCTGAGGGCAGAGGGAAAGCTGAATGATATGGAGATTTCGGATGAAATTAATGCCTGCTCCATTATTGTCCCGGTAACGATTGACGACAGAACAGAGGAGTGGCTTGTATTCTTTAAAAATGAGACACATAATCATCCAACGGAGATAGAACCCTTTGGAGGTGCAGCAACCTGCTTAGGCGGAGCAATCCGCGATCCCTTATCCGGAAGAGGATATGTTTATCAGGCAATGCGTGTAACCGGTGCGGCAGATCCCACAGTACCGGTAAAGGATACGTTGAAGGGGAAGCTACCCCAGAGAAAGATCTGTACCGGTGCGGCGGCAGGCTACAGCTCCTATGGCAATCAGATTGGACTGGCCACAGGCTTAGTTGATGAAGTTTATCACCCAAATTATATAGCAAAACGATTAGAAATAGGTGCGGTAATGGGTGCGGCACCGAGAAAAAATGTAATTCGTGAGAATTCGGACCCGGGAGATGTGATTATATTAATGGGCGGAAGGACCGGACGAGATGGCTGCGGTGGTGCAACCGGCTCCTCCAAGAGTCATACCACCGATTCAATAGCAACCTGCGGTGCTGAGGTTCAAAAAGGGAATGCCCCCACAGAGCGTAAGCTTCAGAGACTATTTCGCAGAGAAGAGGTTAGCCGTTTAATAAAAAAATGCAATGATTTTGGAGCCGGTGGTGTATCCGTTGCCATTGGTGAGCTAGCCGCCGGACTCTCTATTGAGCTTGATCGGGTTCCGAAGAAATATGCGGGACTTGACGGTACGGAATTAGCAATCTCCGAATCCCAGGAAAGAATGGCAATTGTCGTGGACGCAAAAAATGTACAAAAAATGCTCCGATTTGCGGAGGAGGAGAACCTGGAGGCTGTAGTGGTTGCAAGGGTTACCGAGGAGCCTAGATTGGTCATGAACTGGAGAGGGAAGGAAATTGTTAATATCTCCAGGGCATTTTTAGATAGTAACGGTGCACATCAGGTGGCCAGTGCATACGTTAGCCTGCCTAATAAAGAGGATAATTATCTGAATCAGGGATTATTATCTCTTGAGAAGGGCATTAAGGAGACCTGGTTGGATAGCCTATCTTCCCTCAATGTCTGTTCCAAGAAGGGCTTGGTTGAGATGTTCGACAGCTCCATCGGAGCAGGAACAGTAACGATGCCCTATGGTGGTAAGCATCAGCTGTCTCCCATACAGACAATGACGGCGAAGCTCCCGGTATTAGGGGGAAGCAGTGACACCGTTACAATGATGAGTTATGGCTTTGATCCATACCTATCCAGTTGGTCACCCTTTCATGGTTCGGTCTATGCAGTGCTATCCTCTGTCGCAAAGATTGTAGCAGCAGGTGGTGACCATAGAGGGATACGTTTTACCTTCCAGGAGTTCTTCCGTAAGCTGGGCAATGACCCGAAACGATGGGGCGAGCCATTGGTAGCACTGCTGGGTGCATACGAAGCTCAGGTAAAGCTGGGATTGCCCTCCATTGGCGGGAAGGATAGCATGTCGGGCAGCTTCAATGATATTGATGTTCCACCGACCCTGGTTTCCTTTGCCGTGGATATTGGGAAAGCTTCCGATATTGTATCAACGGAGTTGAAAAAGCCCGGCAATCGATTGGTAAGGTTCCATATTCGTAGGGATCAACACGATCTTCCGGATTATACACAAGTAACTAGGGTTTATTCCGCCTTAACCAAGCTCATGAGAGAAGCTAAGGTATCCTCTGCTTTTGCTTTGGGCTTTGGAGGACTTGCGGAGGCAGTCAGTAAGATGGCCTTTGGTAATAAGCTTGGTGTAAAACTTGAGGATGGTCTGACGAAAAAAGAACTATTTCTTCCGGCATATGGGGATATCCTAGGGGAGCTGGAGTCGGAGGTCCTTAATACACTAAGTGATTATGGCTTGAGCGAAGAGGAATATAAGGTTATCGGGACAATTACCGAGGGTGAGGAATTTATTCTACAGGATATAACGATTACAGTCGAGGAAGCGCTACAGGCCTGGACGAACACCCTTGAGAAAGTATATCCGACGGACTCAAAGGTAGTAGGACAGCAGCTTAGTACAGTGCTTTATAATACAAAGAAGGTCTATGTAGCGAAGAATAGGGTAGCAAAACCGAAGGTCTTTATTCCGGTATTCCCCGGAACAAATTGCGAATACGATTCCGTAAGGGCATTTGAACAGGCGGGAGCAGAGGTAGAGACCATGGTATTTAAAAATTTGTCGGCGGATAACATTGTTCAATCTGTGGGGGCCTTTGTGGAGGGAATTCAGGGGGCACAGATTCTGATGTTCCCCGGTGGGTTCTCTGCCGGGGATGAACCCGACGGTTCCGGCAAATTTATAGCAACAGCATTCCGGAATGAAAAGCTTCGCGGTGCGGTAAGTGACCTGCTTAATACACGGGATGGCTTAGTACTGGGTATCTGTAACGGCTTCCAGGCACTCATAAAATTAGGATTGGTACCTTATGGTGATATAACACCGATCTCAGAGGACTCACCGACATTGGCCATGAATCATATTGGACGTCATATCTCCAAGTCAGTGCATACAAAGGTGGTCAGCAACAAATCACCATGGCTGAGGATGGCTGAGCTTGGCGGAGTATACTCCATCCCGGCCTCCCACGGAGAGGGAAGATTTGTGGCGAGTGAGGAATGGATTAAGAGATTATTCGAGAACGGACAGGTGGCTACCCAATATGTGGACCTGGCAGGGAATCCTACCATGTTAGAGGATTACAATCCCAACGGCTCCTATTATGCGATAGAAGGAATTACCAGTCCTGACGGCAGAGTTCTTGGAAAAATGGCCCACTCTGAACGTAGAGGTGCGGGAGTAGCGATAAATATTACCGGGGATCAAAATCAGTACATTTTTGAATCTGGTGTAGCCTATTTTAGATAATGGAATTGTTTTCATCAGTAGCAGCAATTAGATGTCATCATCTAATACTGTGCTAGTTCTTCTCTTCATATTGTGATATGAAAAGGGTGCTGAAGGCCTAACGCCTTCAACACCCTTTTCATTACTCAGCGAGATAATGGGTTCACAGCTTATGGTAAAGCGGTGTACCATAGTAGCTGCATATATTCTTTTGTGGCCCTACAAAAAGGGGATTCTCACCTAGACTATGAGCTGATTTGACAATCATAGGGAGCCTTATCTTCCCGAAAGCCTTTGAAAACCGGTTGTCTTAGAGCGCCCTTGTCGTTTGGCATATATTGTACTACACAGACCAGCTCGGGTCTTAACCATACGGCATTCTCGTTCCCCGGGGGAGTGATTGAAAAGGGTGATTGGTCCATGGTTTCCAGCTTCTTTAGATCACCATACCTTACACCAAAGGTGACGTGACCACGATAGACCAGTTCAGAACCGCGATATTGTCCCAGAACAACACTGGTAATTCCCTTCTCCTTTAAGATATAGCCGCAGACTACAAAATCCTGATCGGCTAGGAATTTGAATTTGATCCATTCCTTGGTACGTTTATCAAGGTGATATTTGCTCGCTCTTTTCTTTGCGATAACGCCTTCCAGCTGCTGAAGCTTAGCTAGATCAAAAAGCTCAATTCCTTTCTCGGGAATAAAACGACTGATTGCTAGCTGTGGATCCTCCATAATTGTTTCGGACAATATATCCTTTCGCTCCATGAGAGGTAGCTCCAATAGCGGAGTATCCCGGCGATAGAGAATATCATAGGCGACAAAACAAGCAGGATAACTCTCGCTGGAAAGCATCAGCTTGAATTTGTTCGTCGTCAGAGTTCGTTTCTGAAGCTCAAAGAAATCAGGAACTCCGTTACGCAGGATAACTAGCT
>JAEYXC010000371.1 GCA_023428655.1 Bacillota bacterium
TGAATAATAAAGTTAAGTGAAATTGAATTAATTTTTATACAAAAAGATTAATATATATCCTTTGTCTTTCGAGCATATGTAACAAAACTTTCTTTTTTAATGGTAAGATGGTAAAATGCTATTGCAATATAATTGAATATATGGTAGTATATCTTTCTTAGAAAGACAATTGTATTTGTAATAAATACAAACACGAATGCTTCCTACTTATACTACCCTGAAAACCCTCAGGAGGTGTTAAACACATGAAAGAAGATCAATATTTTATTGTAAAGAAAAAAGCAGTACCGGAGGTACTGTTAAAGGTAGTGGAAGCGAAAAGGCTTCTTGATTCTGAGCGTGTTATGACTGTTCAGGAAGCTACCGATGCTGTGGAAATAAGTAGAAGTTCCTTTTATAAATATCGTGATGACATATTTCCGTTCTATGAGAATACAAGAGGTAAGACAATTACCTTAATGCTTCAGATGGATGATAAGCCGGGGCTTTTGTCCAAGGTGCTGAGTCAGGTAGCGAAGTGTGAGGCGAATATCCTGACAATTCATCAAAGTATCCCGGTAAACGGTATTGCATTATTAACCTTAAGTATTGAAATATTGCCTCAGACGGACAGCACGTCTCAGATGATTGATTCAATTGAAGCAATGGATGGGGTACATTATGTTAAACTAGTGTCCAGAGAATAGAATGAATTATATAAATATAATTCATTCTTGTAAGTTTGTACCTGCGTCATCCTCGGTACAAACTTAAGAAATGAGAAGAACCGCGAAGTCCGAAAAAGATACGAATTGTTTTAGTGATGGAACAGTTAGGTTTGTAGGATGATTTAGTAGATTTTATTGGCAGATTAATAGACTTCACTGATTGAGATGATAGTTGCAGCAGAACAGGAGGAGCAGTGATGATAAATATCGCAGTCTTAGGATACGGCACGATTGGTTCCGGTGTGGTTGAGGTACTTGGAATCAATGGCGAGAGTATTAAAAAGAGGGCAGGAGAAGAGATTAATATTAAATACGTTTTGGATCTGAGAGAATTCCCGGGAGACCCGATTATGGAGAAGCTGGTTCATGACGTAAATATTATTATGGAGGATCCGGAGGTAAAGATTGTTGTGGAGGTAATGGGTGGCGTGGAGCCTGCCTATAGCTTCGTAAAGCAAGCCCTTTTTAAAGGAAAAAGTGTGGTGACCTCCAATAAAGAATTGGTAGCCAAGCATGGAGCCGAGCTTTTGGATTTGGCCAAGGAACGCAACCTGAATTTCCTCTTTGAAGCAAGTGTCGGTGGCGGTATTCCCATTATCAGACCCTTAAATCAATCATTAACTGCGGATGAAATTGTTGAAATCACCGGTATATTAAATGGTACAACAAACTATATCTTATCCAGAATGAGTGAAGACGGTCTTGACTTTGATACGGCCCTTAGAAATGCTCAGAATATGGGTTATGCAGAGCGCAATCCGGCAGCGGATATTGAAGGGCATGATGCCTGTCGAAAGATAGCGATTCTTTCTTCCCTTGCTTTTGGTATGCAAGTGGATTTTGAGGACATCTATACGGAAGGCATTACAAAAATTACGGATATCGATATTAAGTATGCGAAAGCGTTAGGTGCCAGAGTTAAATTATTTGCTACCAGTATCCGCGGTAATGATTCGCAGGTATATGCCATGGTGGCGCCGGTTCTCATTAAGGCAAATCATCCACTGTTTAGTGTAAATGATGTATTTAATGGAATCTTTGTTAGAGGTAATGTAATCGGAGATGTGATGTTCTATGGCAGCGGCGCAGGTAAATTACCGACGGCAAGTGCTGTGGTGGCAGATGTTGTGGATGCAGCAAAGCATCTCGAAAAAAATATATGGACAATTTGGAGCAGCAGAAAATTAGAGCTAACCGATATCAACCTGGTGAAACATCGCTTCTTTATCCGAGTGGCAGGGGATAAGGAGTTGGCAAGATCGGAAGCGGTGAAGCTGTTTGGTGAGGTGGAAGAAGTTATCGCTCCGGGAGTTACCGATGAGTTTGCCTTTATTACCGAAAGCATAACGGAACAGGAATTAAAGGAAAAGAAGGAATATCTCGACGGTATTGTAAGCACAATCCGTGTAAGATTTTAGGAATGATGGAACGAAGGTCCATAATGGATTTTCGTTCATGCATTTTTACAAATCAGCAATATTATATAGGAATGCAGAGAGAAAGTCGGAAAGTTCGACTTTCTTTATCTATGATATTAATTATTATAATAGAGGCAAATTACTACCAATGAGTGGTTAAACAGAAAGGGTTTGATACTATGAAATATATCATTGTTCTTGGTGACGGTATGGCGGATGAACCATTAACCGCACTAGGCAACAGAACGCCGCTGATGGCTGCCGATACACCACAGCTGGATGAGTTGGCAGGAAAATCTGAGTTAGGAATCGCATATACTATCCCGAAGGGGATGAAACCCGGCAGTGATACAGCCAACCTGGCCGTTCTTGGATATAACCCCGAAATCTATTACTCCGGGCGCTCTCCGCTGGAGGCACTCAGCATTGGCGTTGATATGAAACCGACGGATATCGCACTTCGATGTAATCTGGTAACCCTATCCGAAGAGGAATTGTCCTACGAGGAGAGAATAATGGTAGATCATAGCTCCGGTGAGATTTCAACCGAGGATGCTGCGGTATTAATTGAAGCGGTGAAACAGGAGCTTGAGAATGAAATCTATCATTTTTATGTAGGAACCAGTTATCGTCATCTTACCATCTGGGATCAAGGAGAAGTGATTGATTTAGCACAACCCCATGATATCCTGGGCAGAGTAGTGAAGGAATATCTGCCAAAGGATCAGATTTTACGACATATGATGCTTCGTAGCTTTGAGATCTTGAATCAACATCCGATTAACATAGCAAGAAAAGAAAAGGGGCTTAATAAGGCGAATTCAATCTGGTTCTGGGGTGCAGGAACAAAGCCGGCACTCACCTCCTTTGAAGAGAAAAACCATAAGAAAGGTGCCATGATATCTGCCGTGGATCTGCTGAAGGGGATAGCAGTAGGGGCAGGTATGAAGGTGATTGAGGTACCCGGTGCTGACGGAACCCTTCATACCAATTATGAGGGTAAGGCCAGAGCAGCGGTACAGGTTTTGCTTAAGGAAGGTTATGATTTTGTTTATATTCATATTGAGGCTCCGGACGAGATGGGGCATCAGGGGAATATAGCAAACAAAGTAAAGTCCATCGAATATCTGGATCAGAGAGTGATTAAGCTCGTAGTGGAGGAGATGAACAAGGCAGGAGCAGCTTATCGAATGCTTATTATGCCGGATCACCCGACACCGATTCGGTGTAGAACTCACACCAGTGATCCGGTTCCATACCTTTTATATGATAGTACGCAGGAACAAAAACATAGCTGGCACTATAATGAGGAAGAGGCAAAAAAGAGTGGCAATGAAGTAACAGAGGGATATACTGTTATTGAAAAGTTATTTTCAGACTCAGCCAAGATTAGGGGGTAGCTATGTTAATCGTTAAGAAATTCGGTGGCACATCCGTTGGTAATAAGGAACGTATCTTTCATGTTGCCAGAAAAATCACGGAGGAATACAAAAAGGGAAACGAGGTAGTGGTGGTTCTATCCGCAATGGGCAAAACAACGGACCTTTTAATTGCACAGGCTAAGGAGATCAATCCGAACCCTTCCAAACGAGAATTAGATATGTTGCTGGTTACCGGCGAGCAGGTATCCGTTGCATTGATGGCAATGGCTCTTGATACCATGGGTGTTCCCGCAGTATCCCTAAATGCATATCAGGTTGCAATGCATACCACCAACATTTATGGGAATTCCAGACTGAAGAGAATTGATTCGGAAAGAATACAGAATGAATTAGAGAATAAACGAGTGGTAATTGTTACCGGATTCCAAGGGGTAAATAAATACGATGACTATACCACGCTAGGCAGGGGCGGCTCGGATACCACTGCAGTGGCCTTAGCAGCAGCACTGCATGCAGACGCCTGTGAGATCTATACGGACGTTGACGGTGTTTTTACCTCCGACCCAAGAATTGTACCGAAAGCCGCTAAGCTGAGTGAGATTACCTATGACGAGATGCTTGAGCTTGCGTCTTTAGGTGCAGGAGTTCTGCATAATCGTTCCGTCGAGATGGCAAAGAAGTACGGAGTACAGCTGGTAGTTCGTTCCAGTCTTAATGATTCAGATGGCACTGTTGTGAAGGAGGTAGTTAAAATGGAAAAAATGCTGGTGAGTGGTGTGGCCTGTGATAAGAACGCTGCACGTATTTCAGTCATCGGATTAGAGGATTTACCGGGGGTAGCATTTAAACTATTCAATCATCTTGCAAGTCATAATGTAAATGTGGATATTATACTACAATCCGTGGGACGAGATGGTACCAAGGATATCAGCTTCACGGTTAAGGAAGATGATTTAGAGGAAGCAGTAGCAATTCTAGAGAAGCACCGTGGGGGAAGCCTAAGATGCCAAGAGATTGATGTGGAGCGGGAGGTAGCTAAGGTGTCCATTATAGGTGCCGGAATGATGTCTAACTCCGGAGTTGCTGCGAAGATGTTTGAAGCCTTGTATGATGTTGGTGTTAACATTAAGATGATCTCCACCTCGGAAATCAGAGTCACGGTACTTATTGATGAGGGGCATGTAGAGAAGGCAATGAATGCAATTCATGATAAGTTTGCATTATCTCAGATTTAAAACGGAAGTTGGTTTCGTATCAAAAATATATGGTTTGTATCGTAATAGGGAAAGGCAAGGACAACAGGTATAAATAATACACTGACGTCCTTGCCTTTCCCTATTATGCTCACCGGGCGCATGTTCTATGCTACCGAATCAAAATTCATTCCTCTGAGAAAGCTACCCTCCAGAGATTTTCTTGCACTTTCGTAAGGGTTATTCTCGTTATATTTCATTGCTGTTCTTGTTGTGCCTCCGGAGACATAAGGAGTGCCACATTCGGGACAGACCCCCATCCGATAGGACACAGAAGCGGATATTAGCTCAACTCCGGGGCGGTTACCTTCTGCAACGGCGTTTGATACATGCTGCTGTTCATGGGCGGATACTGCCGAGAAGGAAGCCTGTGGAGATATGCTGGTAGGAGTCTGGAAGGAGACATCGGCCTCATTGGAGACATCCACATATTTGCGCTCCTTACAGGTCTGACATTCCAAGGGCTGCGCCTTTTCAATATCGATGTTACCTTTGTGACCGAGAGGTGCGACCTTGTTAATCCTGTTAACTGGGGATACCGGATGATTGGCTGCGTAAGCACCGGCAACCGGTGTAGAATAGGATACATATGAAACAGCTCCAATCATGTAAAGCACCTCCTTTGTATAAATACATGAGTTGATATATTTCGAAAAGGATACCATTGTTACGGTGGATCCAATGGAAATTTATTCATCTAGAGTTCTGATATCATTATAATACGATTTATTTTGCTGGTCAATAGTCCCGAATGGTAGGATGAGAAACGAATTCAGTTGCTTTTCGAAAAGGTGGATGGTATGATTAAAAATGGTAAAAATGATAAGAAATGCGGCATTGAATGAAAATTTAATGAAGGAGTAAGACAATGGATATTTTAAAACAATTGAAGGAAGAGCTTGGCATTCGTTTGGAACAGGTGGAAGCTACCGTAAAATTGATTGATGAGGGGAATACCATTCCATTTATTGCAAGATATCGTAAGGAAGTCACGGGATCTTTGGATGACGAGCAGCTTCGAAATCTGCATGAACGATTACAATATTTGAGAAATCTCGAAGATAAGAAGACACAGGTGTTGAGCAGTATTGAAGAGCAGGGTAAGCTAACCGAGGAGCTGAAGGCACAGATTCTTGCAGCGACCACATTGGTTGTAGTTGAGGATTTGTATCGTCCTTATCGCCCTAAGAGAAGAACCAGAGCGACCATAGCGAAGGAAAAGGGCCTGGATGGTTTGGCGGCTCTGATTCTATTACAGGATACGACGGAGCCGGTAAGCGTGGCTGCGGAGCAATATCTGTCGGAAGAAAAAGAGGTTCGCACCGTTGAAGAGGCGATAGCCGGAGCCATGGATATTATTGCCGAAGATATCTCCGATGAAGCAGAACACCGTAGCTATATCCGTGATGTAACCATGAAGGAGGGAACTCTTTCATCGGTAGCCAAGGATGCGAAGCAGGAGTCCGTGTATGAGATGTATTATAGCTTTGAAGAAAGCCTGACGAAATTAGCCGGACATAGGGTGCTCGCCATTAATCGCGGCGAGAATGAGAAGGTACTCACGGTGAAGGTGCTGGCACCGGAGGAGCGGATTCTTCGTTATCTGGAGACGAAGGTGATTGTGAAGGACAACCCTCATACCAATGATATTCTGAAAGCAACCATTGAGGATAGCTATAAGCGTCTGATCGCTCCTGCCATAGAGCGTGAGATTAGAAACGAGCTGACCGAGAAGGCGGAGGACGGAGCGATCAAGGTATTCGGTAAGAATCTGGTGCAGCTTTTGATGCAGCCGCCAATCACCGGACAGGTGGTGCTTGGTTGGGATCCGGCCTTTCGTACCGGTTGTAAATTAGCCGTTGTGGATAGCACCGGTAAGGTTCTGGATACCGTTGTTATCTATCCTACCGCTCCTCAGAATAAGGTGGAGGAAGCGAAGGCAACAGTTAAGAAATTAATTGACAAATATAATATTTCCTTGATTTCGGTCGGTAATGGCACTGCCTCAAGAGAATCCGAGATGGTTATCGTGGAGCTGTTAAAGGAGCTTCATAAACCGGTGAAATATATTATCGTAAATGAAGCAGGAGCCTCTGTGTATTCAGCAAGTAAGCTGGCGACGGAGGAATTTCCGAATTTTGATGTGGGTCAAAGAAGTGCGGCCTCAATTGCAAGAAGACTTCAGGATCCATTGGCTGAGCTGGTAAAGATTGATCCGAAATCCATTGGTGTAGGTCAATATCAGCATGATATGAATCAGAAGAAGCTAGGCGAGGTACTCTCCGGTGTCGTAGAAGACTGTGTAAATAAGGTTGGAGTTGATTTAAAT
>JAEYXC010000381.1 GCA_023428655.1 Bacillota bacterium
TCTTGGGAGTGAACATATCCTTTTTGTACTTGTTTTGCAGCAAAAGGAAAGAATAGTCGGCTTCTCTCCCTTAATGATCATAAAAAGAAGGCTTTATCAGGAGATAACATTTATAGGATATCCGGAAGCATATTTTATGGATTTCGTTCTAAGAAAGAATAGCAGAACCGAGTGTATTGAGGCTGTCTTGGAGTTTATTTATAAACTGAAGGGTTCCTACCTTCTTCATTTATACGGATTATATGAAGATTCGTATACATTGAAGTTGTTGGCTGAGTATTTTAATAATAATCATAAAAGGTTTTTTACAAGAAATTTTGAAGCTCCCTATTTCTCAATGGAACGTGATTTTTCAAGCTTTTTAAAAGGTCGCTCAAAACATAATTCCATAAGAAGCTTAATTAAAAATACGAGTAAATTAGAAGCGGCAGGTTCCGTAACCTGTAAAAGGTTAAATAGTTTGGAAATTGAGGATAGCTTTCGATTGCACGAAATGAGATGGAGGAGAAAATATGATACAAGTAACTATGCTGAAAAAAAGCATCGAGAATTCTTCCATGCAGTTGCAAATAAAGCAAACTTATCTTTTCAGGCTTATGTATATGGTATGAAGCTTGGAGAACGGTTAATTGCATTCACATATGGTTTCTTGTGTAACAGAATTTATTATTTATATCGAATATGTCATGATGACGATTTCTCAGTATACGGCATTGGTAAAATTCTTCTTATAAAATTAATAGAGGATTGCTTTCAGAAGGGAATAGAAACTTTTGATTTTGGACTAGGTTATGCAAGGTATAAATATGAATGGACCGATGATAAGAAAATATTACATGAATTGATTGCTCCCTTAGCATCCCCCTTCTCCGGAATATTTTATAATCAGCTTTTGATTAGAAAATGGGGGATTGGAATTGCTAAGAAATCAAAATTCTATGACAGCTTGAAAACGGGGTTAATGGGAAAGCTACGATACCTAATTACAGGCGTTTTCTTTTATGATATGCTAAATATATTCAGAAAAATAAAATTGTTTTTCGTTAGTAACAAGCCACATATCCTCTTTATTAAATTAATAAAATGCATCTATCAGTATAGAGAATTCATGATATTTGAAATTGACTTTGATAGCTTAGGTCATGATACTGTGATTCGGAATAAAACCTGTATTAATCCGAACCGGGATTTGGAGAAACATGCAATGAATGTTATAACGAATCCTATTGCAGATTATACAATGAGAGAGTTACAGTTAAAGGATCTGGAATTATTGCGTGAAATATCGAGGGAAGCGCCGGAGCATATCATTAAGCACTTTTATCAAAAGCAAAGATGCTTCATACTGGACGAAGGGATCAAAACC
The DNA here is from genome assembly GCA_023428655.1 of Bacillota bacterium. Taxonomy (GTDB): domain Bacteria; phylum Bacillota; class Clostridia; order Lachnospirales; family Lachnospiraceae; genus Mobilitalea. The sequence continues at coordinate 1,367 of JAEYXC010000381.1, forward strand.
AGGGAATATCTTTGGGTTAATTATAATCATATCTTAATTCCGGATATTGATTACCAGGATAACTTGTCCGGTAACGAAATCTATCTTGATCTGACTAAGCTTGATATAAAAGAGTATTCGATTAACAGGGTACTTAACTCTATTCAGGATGTAATCAACCTATTGCAGCCTGTGAAGGAAACAAAATGTTATATAGGTTTTCTTATTAATAGAAAAGCCCAAAGGCTGTTAATGAGCGATATCGGATGTAAAACTTACAAACAACTAAAATATAAGAAATTCTTGTTTTTTTCACACACAAAAGTGAAATAACCATAAAAACAGGACAGTTGCAGTATTACATGTGTAAAAGGATGATCATATTCAAGTTATGTCTGACTGTAGCAATGGCAGGAATGGCTATAATAAATCCATTTTGTACCAATTTCAAGTATCTTCCTTGCACCATATTGCTGGTAAGGCTATAATTAAGTTATGGTAGAGAGGGTAGGGCTACAGTGACTACAGTGACTAGAGAACCTAGAGAGGCTAGAGAGCCTACAGAGGCGACAGAGATTACAGCGGCTACAGAGGTTAGAGAAGATAAAGAGGATAAGAGGATAAAAAGGAGGGGGAGCTTGAAAAGAAAAGGATTTTTCATAATATTTATGTTATGTATATTACTTGTAGGGTGCGGTGTTAATCCCTTTGGAGAGAAATTGGAAGAAAATTGGAGGCCATCCAAGGAACCCTATCTTACTACAATGGGATATTCAGCCAAGTTAAGTGGTGATTATTTGGTGATGCTTGAAGAAGGACTCCACATTATTGATTTATCAACCAAAGAGATCATAAAAGAAATCGAACTTCCCCATGGTTTTGTGGGAGGCTTTGCAATATCTGGGACCAGAATTGTATGGTCAGCCTATAGTAATGAAGGGGAGTCCGGTAAGGATTACTTCTATGATGAAAGTACGAATACGGATATATTCCTTTATGATATCATTGAGGATACTACGGTTTCCATTGCTACCAATTCTTCCGGGCAGATAGCACCGGATATCTGGGGGGACTATATTGTGTGGCAGGATAATCGGAATGATAAAGTTAGGGATCAGAATCCGGAATGGGATATCATTCTTTATCATATACCGACGAAGGAAGAGAAGCTGATTACGACTGCTCCCGGAAGCCATACGAATCCGAAGATTAATGATAATATTGTAGTCTGGGAGGATGGAAGAAATTTTACCGGAGAGAGTCATTTGAGGTGGGGGAGCAATGTACCTGAGAATAATACGGATATCTTCCTATATCAGATTCTAACCGGTGAAGAAAGAGCGGTAGCTACGGGTAAGCTTCAAGAATGCCATCCCAGCGTCTATGGTAATTATATCCTTTGGGAGGACAGAAGCAAGAATGGATTGGATGCAGATATTATTCTTTATGATATCGAGAATAGCAAAGAAACTAGAATAACCGATGGTCGACATAATCAAGCCTATCCTCAGATATATGACCGATATATAATATGGATGGATGAGCGGAATGGTATTTCAACGAATGATGTGATCATGAATAATAAAATGCCAAATTCGGATATCTTCCTATATGATTTGGAAGAAAAGAAGGAGTATCTATTGACCGGTGAAGAACCACAGATTATGCCTGTGATTTCGGAAAAATACATCGCATATATCACCTCGAGGCAGGTGGATCCGGAAATTGTTCTAATAAAATATAAATAGCATCCATCAATTATTAGTCAATATCTCTGTGCACTCAGAAGCTGTGCATCATTCGATTAGTACAATAACATTCATAGATGATATCTACATTACGGCTATAGTGCTTGTTCGATACTACTGGTTGGGTTATAATATAGATATACGATAAGGAGAAAGACTCGAAATAAATACGAGTTGAAATAAGATATGATAGGTGATTATAAAAGATTTGATATGAAGCAACCGCCTTTGAGGCAGATGAATTTGTTGCGTCCTTTGACTTGGATCTTAAGTGTTCCTGAAGTTTTACAGCACCGGGTTAAAATAAATAGATTAAACATGAAGGGGATTAAACCGCCTTATTTATTGCTATGTAACCATAATTCCTTCCTTGATTTTAAGATAATGACGGCAGCAATCTTTCCCCATCGAGCGAATTACGTAGTGGCCATTGATGGATTTATCAAACGAAAATGGCTGATGCGTTTAGTGGGATGCATCTGTACAAGAAAGTTTACCAATGATTTGATGCTTGTAAGAAAAATGCTCCATGTCATTTCGCAGGGGGACATAGTAGTTCTCTTTCCTGAAGCCCGCTATTCCTTATGCGGAACCAATGCTGTATTGCCAGATTCATTGGGAAAGCTAATTAAAAAAATGAATGTTCCTGTGGTTACGCTTATCATGCACGGACATCATATCAATTCTCCGTTCTGGAATTCACATAATCGATCTGTTAAACCCATCGAAGCGGAGTTAAAGCTTCTTCATACTCCAGAACAATTACAGAATTTAACGGTACCTGAGATTAATGAGAAGTTAAGACAGACATTTGTGTATGATGATTTTATGTGGCAGAAGGAAAATGAGATTGAGGTTAAATACCCTAAGAGAGCCGAAGGCTTACATAAGGTATTATACCAATGCCCCCATTGTCTTACAGAATATCATATGGATTCTAAGTACGATACGCTCTGGTGTAACCAGTGCGGTAAGAAATGGATTATGTCTACACTTGGTGAGCTAAGAGCGGAAGAGGGGCAAACAGAATTTTCGCATATTCCGGATTGGTATGAGTGGGAAAGAGAAAATGTAAGAAGGGAAATTGAGTCCGGTATTTATCATTTCCAAAGTACAGCCACGGTGTATTCCCTGCCAAACTCTTCAGGATTTATCAACCTTGGTACGGCTACCTTGGTACACAATAGGAATGGGTTCGTGCTGGAAGGAAGTCATAACGATACTCTCTACGAATTGACTTGGACACCAAAGGCTCTCTATTCCTGCCATATTGAGTACAATTATCGCAAATTAGGTGATTGCATCGATTTAAATACTAATAATGACACCCTATACATATATCCACAAACAAAGAATTGTTCCGTTACAAAAATCTCATTAGCAACAGAAGAGCTTTATAAGTTGACACAGATTGAAAGGATGGAAAAGTATAATTTTGCTCTTTGAAAAATTATATTATATATTAAAAGATTATAGATTTTAGTATAAACTCGTCTGGAATGGTTTTTAGAGATTATGGAATAAGGTGCAATGAAAGACTAAATGAGAAATAAAGAAATTATATAATTATTTATTTTCAAGTACATATTAAATATTACTATAAAACTCGATATGCTCTTTGTCTGCTAGACAGGGAGCTTATCGAGTTTTATAGATATTATGATAACCAAAGAATAATGTATTTTATAATGGATCGATTAAATTTCTATTCGCATTTGTACACTTTTCGAGTTCACTTATATTCAGCTTACCTTCCATACTAAACATAGTGGCGCTAACCCGATCTGCTTAAACAGGTAATTGGAAAACACTAACATATAAATAATTGACAGAATGAAATGGTTGGGATATAATTGATAATCATTATCAATTAGTAAAATAAATGTTGTTCGAAGTGTGATTTTTAAGAAATTTAAGGGCAAGATCATATGTTTTTATGAAAGCATTGTAGCTAAAATTCTATTCTGTTAGGGAGGTGTATTATGAGAAAACTAATCATGTGGAATTTGATTACTCTTGATGGATACTTTGAAGGTGCAAACAGCTGGGATTTGGATTTTCATGAACTTGCATGGTGCAAAGAGCTTGAGGAATTCAGTATTGAACAATTGGAATCAACCGATATTCTTTTGTTCGGCAAAACGACCTATAATGGTATGGCTGATTATTGGACAACGACAGTAGAGGATGGAGAAATAGCTAAATTTATGAATGAGCTTCCGAAGGCAGTCTGCTCCACAACACTCAAATCCACTAATTGGAACAATACAACAATCCTAACCAATGCTGTTGCTGATGTTGCTAGGTTAAAAACAGAGGGAAAGGGTAATATGTTTGTATTTGGTAGTGGGAAGCTTTCAGAAGCTTTAATGAAAGCAGGATTATTTGATGAATTTCGCTTATGCGTCTCACCAGTTTTTCTAGGCAAAGGGAGGCTCTTGTTCCATCAGGGAATACCGTATCAAAAGCTGAAATTAGTTGAGGCGCGCCCTCTTGTAACAGGCGCTGTCATCCTTAGATACACACCAGATTAACTTGTAATATGTTATTGGGATCTCAGCAATATCCATAAAATGGAACCTATAAGAATTTAAAAGGATTAAAGCAAAACAAAAGATTGAAGTTGATTTCATAGAAAATGCAAGGAGGGAAATATATGATTGATTTAAGACTTTCTATTTTACCTTTTTTTATAATATTTGCAGCAAACTTTATCCTCAGTTGGATATATTATTCCCCCATGGTTCCATGGTTTAAAACATGGCAAATTGGTGTGGGAGCGGATCCAAATAAAGTTGAAATGACCGAGGAAGACAAGAAAAGTATGCCGAGACTCATGGGAGGTGCAGTCGTTTCATCGTTTCTGCTTTCTTATGGACTGCAGATCATTGTACATAGTGTTAATGCCAATGATTTTACATCAGGAGCTTTCATTGGATTTGTATTATGGATGGGATTTGTCATTACACATAGTCTGAACACACAATTTGAAGGTAGAAAACCCATCGTTTTGGTCATTAATAATGTTTTTTATTTGTTGACCTATACGATCTTTGG
>JAEYXC010000383.1 GCA_023428655.1 Bacillota bacterium
CTCCTGCACTGCTTCCTGTACTAACCCCAGGATATATTCCTCCATCTGCTTTAGCTTCGCTCCCAGAGGGATATCTTCTCTTCTCATAGCTATTTCCCTCAGCTGTTTCTTTCCAATGATTAGTTGCTGATCATGATAGATATCCTCGAAATCGATAATACGTTCCGGTAAGCTTAAAATAAATCGGTCCAGGATTTCTTTAAACTGCAAGGAGGTCTTGAATTCTATACTGCTTTTTATCAGCGTTCGGTTATGTGGACTGGTGATTAAGCCTTCCAGGAATTGATTTCTGGATTGTATTCGTTCATTTTGCAAAATATTATGAAGAATCGCATCGAATACCACAGAAATCACATTGCTTTCCCCAAGCTCCGGTAATACATTCGAGATATACTGCTCAAATATTTCATTGGGAGAGATGATGGTTATATTATTCGAGGATAGCTTTGTCTGCAAGCCCTGATACATCAAATATGCTGCTCGATGCAGAGCAATGGAGGTCTTACCGCTCCCAGCCACACCTTGAACCATCATCAGGTCATTCTCCATATCACGTATTACAATGTCCTGTTCCTTCTGAATGGTTTCAACAATGGTTTTCATTTTCGTTGATGTATTCTGGGACAACAGCTTTCTTAAGAACTCGTCAACAATTTGAACATCCGCATCAAAAAAATACTCCAGTATGCTGTTGTTTATTTCATATTGACGTTTTAAATTAACCTCTCCGAAGATTCTGCCTACCGGTGCATCATAATATACGGCACCCGTTACAAAGCGGTAGAATACACTGGCAATTGGTGACCTCCAGTCATGAACAACATGCTCATAGTGATTCTCTTTCTTTAATGAGGCTCTACCGATATATATCTTCTCATACTCTTCCTCATCCTCATATTTAAAATCAATCCGAGCAAAATAAGGGGATTTGATCAGATGCTCCAGCATCATAATCTTATTCTCCTCCGCTTCATAATCCGTTATCTTTTCCAATACCGGATTCACGAATTGACTTAATTCCGCAAGTGCTTCAAAGCCCTCCGAACCCCAGAGATTAGAGATCTGATGTGATGTTTCCTCACGCAGCTCCTTCTTAGACGAAAGAATCGCAGACTTGTTTTCCTCATTACGTTCTCTGGCTTTCTTAAGCTGAAGCTCAGCGATTGTTATCGTTTGTGCTAACCGTTCCTTTTCATAATCGAATTCAGACGGAAGATACCCCATTCCACATTCCCCTCCATTCGGATATAGCAAAAATCTGCCATTACACGAAGTTACTGTAAAAGCTTAGCATACTCTTATTCGGAAAAACAGTCTTGTTGTTTTTGGAAATTTATGATAATATAAAGATGGAAAGAAGGTGATAATGCTGTTGCATCATCACCTTCTATTTTTTACTTATTAGGTTAATTCATTGGCTCATTCGGGAACGATCCCCCATGATAACATATCATCTGTTTTGCCGGGTGGGATAACAAATGCTTCATGGAAGCGGCAGCCTTCTCCATATCCATCGTGAACTGAGGATTAGCAATCACCGGCTTTCCATTCTCAAGTGCAATGGCATCCCCAGCAATAATCGTTGAAAATTCCGGTAAATAAAGGGATATATGTCCCGGTGTATGTCCCGCGGTCAAGATTACCTCGCAGCCTCCGCAAAAAGGCAACCACTCTCCATCTGTTAGTATTTGATCAATGGACACCGGCTCCACGGACCTTAGGAGCTCACAAAAGGCTCTCCCGAATTCCTGTTGTTCCTCCGGTAATATCTTCTGCAACTGTTCCGCCTGCAAAAGGCGCAAGGATTTGCGAGTCCCATCGATATAGGGCGTTTCTTCCATAGATGCAAGAATTCTTACATCTGGGTACTTACGCTTAAATGCTGCTGCGGCTCCCATATGATCATGGTCCTGATGGGATAGAATGATGTGGGTTATTTTCTCCGGTAATATATCCTTTTGCTCCAGTGCTTCTTCCAGCTTTCGCAAGGAACCGACATAGCCACAATCGACCAAGACGCAATTCGTAGTATCCTGTAACACAACGGGATGAAGCTCTTCCCGGACCGTACCATATGACATATCTAATGTTAGTATAATTAATTCCTTCATATGACTTCCTCATATTTCGTTGTAGACGGTGAAATACTGATTATAAAAAATAAATTAGCCATGTAACCCTCTTGACTGTCGATCCATATCCTCTACCACGATGTCATAAATTTCTCCAAGTGACGCGCAGTACTCCAATACCTCCCAGGGTTCATTGGTATGAAAATGTATCTTGATTAGCTCCTCATCACCTACTGCAAGTAGACAATCGCCCTTCAGATGATTCGTAAAATAATCTGTAATTTTATCCTCATCCAAATTTTCTCCTTCTATTAATAATTGTGTATCGTATTTGTATTCTAACATTTTTATCTTCCTTTCTTAGTCATATCCTATAACTACTGTGATTTTTCATATTAATTTTACTATAGTAGAATCTCGAATTCCAGCTCATGTTTGATTGGAATATCATCCAGCCTCCTATAAGAAAAAGAACAACAATCAAAACAATTCATCCAGCAGAATATAATAATCTAATTTCTCTTGATCGAGTGGAATACTTAGCTCCTTAAGCAGAAGGTTATCATACTCTTCTGTATTAAAATTGTGATGGAAGGAGCGAAGGCACAGAGCCACATCCTGCCACTGATCAGCAATACCTGCTCTACCTATATCAATAAAGCCCGTGACACGGTTTCCATCTGCAAATATATTCGGAAGACAATAATCACCATGGGTTAATACAAGCTCTTCCTCCCTTGGTTGATTGTTGATCAGGTAACGAAGCAGGTCCTCAGGAGCAGAAAAGCTGTCATTTTCCGGTTCCCAATCGGACATATCTACACGATGATTTCTTACATTCTCTGCAGCTACCTCCAACTTCCTACTCAAATTATTATGAATTGGACATGCCTGAATATCAACAGACCATAATAAACGAAGCCCCTCGGCTAATAAGGACACTGCTAGCTTCGGCCTCTGCAAGTAATAATCATCGCATAACATCCTTCCTGCAATTTCTGAGATCAGCAGATAATTATACTCTGCTTCAGAAACCCATTCAAGGACCTTCGGTACCGAGATTCTTCCCTCCAGCCACAGAAGATTTTGATATTCTTTCTCTAGTTCACCGGATTTGGGTTCAATCTTCAGATATAACACCATATCCTCCGAACAATAACGATAAACACTGGCCTGTGAACACCCGATCTTATTCTGAACCCCGTGTAGTCCTTTCAGGTGCTTATTGATCAGGTCCGGTAATATGATATCCATAAATCATCACCTCATTTCCTGATAAATGGTCTTACGATAATCGATCCACTATGCTTTTTAACTCATCCCGATAATCCTGATCCGGCTTATAGTTTTTACCATTCACAATAATATCGTCGGATAGGATGGAGAACGTATACTTTTGACCGCTTTTTAGCTTGATGTCAAATACGAGAGCCGATCCAAATCTATGGTGGCCTAACATACTCTTGAACTTCATTGTTTGTAATTCATGGAAGATCTCTTGTATATGCTCCCTCTCGCTTATCGTGATGGTTTCAATTGAATCTTGAAAGGTTATCCGATCCACTTCAGAAGCATCCATCTTTCTAAGCATGTTTGAGTTTCTTCCCACCCAAGCGATTACACCTACTACCGTGGCCAATAGCATTATTGTTATAACAATAATTTTCTTTTTCACTATGAATATTCCCCCTAATATCATATTCTACTTCCTCACCACTGCAATCCTTGTTAATTCTTCACCCTATCCCATTGTTTCGTTTCCTCGTTCTTTTGCAACACCAATTTGAATTCCCCATTTCCTTTATAAAAATATATCTCATTGATGTTCGGAGCTAATTCAATCTGGAACTCATTTTTCGCACCAAGAGAGCTGTTGAAGCCAAAGGTGGAATAAAAGGTGATTCGTTTCTTGTTCCCCTCATCCTTTGATTTCATTGTTCTTGTATAGCCGATACTGCTAGCAACACCAACCTTTAGTGTCATTATACTGCCATCCTCTGTAGTAGTATAATCCGATATCATGATACCGGAAATCCTCCCACCGGTACTTAATACCAATACTACAATAATAATTATGATACCAATCATAACAAAATATCTAGCCTTCATCCATATCACCTAATTTCCTGTATTCGTTTCATACGCAAGAGCTCATAGTTTCATACGAATGTTTCATAATAAGAACTTTCATTTGTATAGATGTTTCTAAGCATAGAACCATTAAATACATTTACTTTTTACTATTTTCTTAATATTTTTTCCATTGCCTTTCCTTTGGCTAACTCATCGATAAGTTTATCTAGGTAACGAATTTGTTTCATAACACCTTCTTCCATTTCCTCCACACGGTATCCGCAGATAACCCCTTTAATGAGGGCTGCATTCGGATTAAATTCGGGAGCCTGATTAAAAAATGTCTCCATATCTGTTTCTTCCATAATTTGCTTTTGTAAGGAGGCTTCATCATAACCGGTAAGCCAATATATAATTTCATCAACCTCGATTTTACTTCTTCCTTTTCTCTCTGCCTTTTGAATATAAAGATCATAAACACTGGAAAAAGACATCTTAAAGATACGTGGTTTCTCCATATTAATCTCTCCTTTGTTTTAACAAAATTTATCCCTATCATCTGCGTAACGATTTCGTGCCTACTTTTTTATCCTATCATAAGGGTTTTTGGCTCCGAATACTTCTTAACGAAATATCCATAATGATACCAATCAAGATAGCTACGATGAATACCATTCCCCATATTAACCAAGCATTATTGGTTCTTCCTCCACCCGGATCCAGACCATCCGTGTTGAAAAGCAGAGCAAGAATGAATCCTAGAAGATATCCTATCACAGTAGAAGCTGATGTGATTCGTTTTCCAAACATCACTGCTATCAGTATAATCACACCACCGATTAACGCTAAGAGATTCGGCCATTGCTTCATTCCATGCATCTCAAAGAAACCAAACCTACAAAGCCAATATACGAAACCATGCAAGCCAAGCATCATGGCTCCCAAAATAATTCTATTTGTAATAACCTTATGCTTCAACACCATCGGCCTCCTATTATGTAATCCTTACTTTTTCTGTCCATTAACATAGTAATATTGACAATCTATTTTCTGACTATTGAGGTAACAATAATTGATATGCCGTATTCGCTCAATATGAAACTTTTGAAGTAAGTTCAACACACCATCTAAGTCTGCATAGAAATGTGGAACGTCATATTCTGGGCCATCTTCCTTACACAACACAGTATTATCATCAATTTTCGGAAATCCTGATTCGTTAAATTCGGAAGAGAACTTTGAGCAAAGTGAGGTATATAACTCCCCTCCTGTCTTAAGAACTCGCTCGATTTCACGTATTATCTTCATAATCCCTTCTGTATCTGTATGTGAGATCGAATGATATGCAAATACACAATCAAAGGCTTCATCCTCATAGGGCAGAGAGATCATGTCCCCGACTCTGGCATCAATATCCAGCTCCTCATTTTTAGCCCATTCCTGTAAATGCTCTATTCCATACTTTGATATATCGATCGCTGATACGTGAAAGCCTTGCTTCCCCAAAAATATAGAATGCCTACCTAGTCCTGAGCCTAAATCTAAAACCTTTTTATACCCT
>JAEYXC010000025.1 GCA_023428655.1 Bacillota bacterium
TTTTATAATCCGGATTATTCGGCTCCAGGTTCATGGCTTGTGTGATATGTTCATGTGCCATCACATTATTTCCAATTCCAGCATTGGCGATAGCACTATAGTAATACCATCTTGCATCGTGATTAGCGATACCTCCCAGTACATTCAATGCTTCCCGGTAACGACGGGCATTGAGATAATTGGCAGCAGCATTCAACTGCATATTGTCATTGCCCGAGCCGGTGCCATAGCTGGCTTGACCATATCCGGTATATCCGCTGTTATACGAGTTGCCGCCACTCTCCCGTTCCTTCATGATCTGATCATAGGCTTCCTGAACCTCCTTAAATTTCTCCTCAGCCAGATCTGCTAAAGGATTATTTGCGTAAGAATCCGGATGATATTTCCTACTTAATTCACGGTAAGCCTTCTTTATTTCCTCATTGGATGCATTGGGTGATACTTCAAGTATCTTATAGGGATTTGTTATCATGTCTTTGTTCCTTCCTTATGTTTCTCTCTTTTTGTATTTCATCAAATTTAGTCCAAACTCCGTCATATAAAATGTTATGGAGTAGATCAACATCCAGCAGACAGGGAAGCTTTTCAAACTCTTTCGTGCATTGTGCCATCATCATGGTCAGAATATTCTTACAGTCCTCTTCAAAGGTTACTTTATCCTTTGAAGCCAGAAGCGGATTATAGCTGTTATGCTTTTGATCCTTTTCCATATCATCATATGCATCCAAAATGTAGATATACTTTCCAAGATAGAACCCAATTGCTCGTAGTTTATCCTCCCACATATCCTTTCGATATACAAACAGCTCTGACATCAGCTCCCCAAAGCAGCGGGAAACCTGATCAATATTCGTCTCCCCTCTCTTCTCACAAGCCTGAAGCGAAGCAAGACTCTCCTGAATCGCCTGGCATTGTCTTGGATAACGCTGATTAATTCTTTTATAATGCTTTTTGAGGATACCGGCGCCGGCCAATCCGGCGATATTTTTCTCGTCCTGCCAATCATCCCTCAGATGATGATAGGTCAGGGCAATATTCATATCGGCTACATATTCGGTTATTTCATTTACTAAGGTATCATGCTTTTTAACAGGATGAACGATACAGCGATTCTGAAGCTTATTCGTCTCACTCTCATATAATGAGGTCAGTAATAAGATCAGAAAGGTCATATCATAGGATAATGTCATCTGTCCAAAACGTCCGTATTTTTGCTTTAAGGTCTTACATAAACCGCAATAATATGCTTTATACTTATAAAAATCCTTCATCTTTAATTCCGGTTTATAAACATTGACATAACCAAACATAACTCCTCCAAACAGCCTCAGTGCAGCCGAGTAGCCTTCACTATTATTCCAACTTTCATTAATTCCTACAATTATATCAGTATACCATAAATTGTTCATTCGTAAAACGGTTACGGTTAAAGTCACAGAAATTTAATAAATCCTTTATGAAAACAAAACTTTTATCTTAAGCTCTTCTCTTCACCCAGAGAAAGCCAAAGACCGCACCGCATAAACCACCCGCAATGTGAGCAACATGAGCAATTCCGTCGTTGGCACCCAGACTACCGGTAAGCTCTCCGCCCAGATAAACAATTACTACCAAAATTAATGTTAGGGGTATCTTTCCCTCCTGCATTCCTGCCGCAGAGGATAATACAATCATCATAAATACAATTCCGCTGGCTCCCAGTAGTGCCGCCTCCGGATAGAAAACCATATAAATGAGACCGGATATGACTGCAGTAAAGGCAAACATTTTTAACAATGTCTTTGAACCATACTTTTCTTCCAACAAAGGTCCAAGTACAAGAAATAAAACCATATTACCCGCATAATGCTCCCAATCCGCATGACCCAGGACATGACCAAAAAGTCTTACATAAGTCAAAGGATCCGTTAGAGCGGAGGGGTAGGCACAGAACAATAGGGTTGTGGATGCGTTCTGCGTAGCATAGCCAAGTAATACAGCAAGAAAGGAGCATAGGGTAAAGGTCAGTGTAACCGGTGAATTATATTGTATGATTCCAAGGGATTTTGAGCTTGTTCTTTTTTTCATAATTTTCCTCTTTTAAGTGATGTGATGATGAAGTTATTATACCATGTTTCCATATTTGATAGGAATTATTTTCAGAGTATCAACTTAAAATACATGGCTACCCGATATTCCATCGACAAAGATATTGATGGTAAGTGAAATCGAGTATATAATTTTACCACATTATCTCCCTCAATTACCGCAATCATCACTTCACAAAAAATATACATTTGAAAGAAGAGCTGTAGCAACATCCCTTCTTTCAAATGTATATGCCAACATTATTATCAAACAACTCCTATTATCGTATTGAACGGATTAATTAGGATTTTCTACTTCCCAATAAAATCTTAGATTCCTTCATCCTCAGTGTAATAGGTACCTCAAGCAATGTCGCCGCTACAATAACCAGCATAGGAAGCTGTACTATACTGCCGGAAGCCTTACTGATCACTTCATAAAGGACAACAAATAAGGAGCCTGAGATCTGTCCCATTAGTAGAATCAAACCGAAGGAGGTCCCCTCCTTCACAGGATAGGCCACCTCCGCTCCGTGTTGAAAGAGAATCGGAGCTACTCCCATCACTGTAAACCCTGCCAGAGCGGACACCAGCATCAGGACTTCCACTCCTCTCAGATAGGTCAAGCCCAGATAAAGCGGAACCAACAAAGCAATTGCTATGATGAAAAGCGGCGTTCTTAGGCGAAGCTTATCGGATATGATGGGTAGAATTACTGCGCCAAATACACCTGCAACTACAAATACTGCTCCGATCATTCCAGCCTCCTCCATCGCAACTCCTCTGGGTTTTAGGATTGGCTCAATCAAGGTAAGTAAGGTATTAAATATTCCCATTGATATGAATACGATGATAAGAACATGTATGAAGTTCCTGTTGTGAAAGAGCTTACGCATTGATGTAAGACTGATATCCTCCTTCTCTGCTTCCGGTCCCGGTGCCATCCTAGGACGTTCTCTCGTGAAGGCAATGGCAATCATACAACATATACAGCCTATGATAGCATATACCTGAAAGACAAGAGGGATGCCGTTATGCTGGACCAATATGGGTGATACGATCATAGCGGCAACAAAGCCAAGATATTGTGCCATGGTAAGAATTCCTGATGCAATGGATCGTTCTCTTACGGGAAACCAGTTGGCAGGAACCTTGGTTGAGATATTGAGCAGGAAGGGCTGCCCAATGGCAATCATAAATTGACAAAGCAATACAATGGTAAAGCTTTCTGCAAATAGCATTCTGCCCGCACCAAACACCGCCGTAATGATTGCTCCAATGGTAAGAGATTGTCGATACCCGTACCGATCGATTACCCAAGAAGCCGGAAGGGTAAAGATAATATACATAATCATATAACAAGTGCTAAACATCGATATTTCAAAGCTTCCGACTCCATAGTACCTCTCAGCCACGCTTGAAATCGGAGCAAATGTCAGCCAGAACATCTCCGTGCAAAGTATCATCGGGACAATGGCTGCAAGAATAACCCAACGGTATCCAAAAACCTTATACTGCTCCTCCACCTACCAAATCCTCCCCATATGATATTATGCATCCTTTGCTTTCTTTGCATAGCTTTTTTTATATACAAAATTCATTAACATACAATCGAAGCTGCTGAGTGCCTTACCTCCACCCAAAAGCCAAGCACCAATCTGTGTTCTCGCGTTCTTTTCCATAACAATATGAACTGCCTGCAGATCTGCTTCATTAGTAGCACAGCAGATGGCTCCTGCTCCCGGCAATAGTACTCCATACCGTCCTCTTAACCCTTCCTCCACCCCACCAGGTGTCATCGTTTTGGCACATCTGGCACTGGTTCCAACCAATTGCGCAAAATCATCGAGCAAGGGCTTCAGCCTGTGGCTGGTCATGGATAGTGCTACTAAAGCCATATCCTGATCCTGATCGATATAATTGATGTCCGGTCTCTTTTCATAGATCCTACGGTGAAGCTCTACTTCCAACGGCATGGGATCCGTAAAGGCATACTCCTTCGCTTCGAACCCTTTGTATAGAAAACCATCTTGGGTTCTATGACTTCCTTGAGTAACAAATAAATTCTTTGGTAACTCTAGATTCTTACCCGTAATCCCCTTGACAAAGTACTGATATAATCGCTCCTCATCAAAGGTCTTTTCCCCCGAACGGGTAATATATTCACCCATAATAAGTTGCAGACAGGCCTCCTCCAGCTGCTTGGCACATTCCAGGGTCTCTTCATAATCCTTTCCAAAGCAGACCGCGCCGTGATGAGCCATAATAATTGCATGGGAGGAGCTGTTTCTCGTCGCCTTCTCCACTCCCTTACAAAGCTTTGCGGTCCCCGGCAGACCATACTCAGCAATATTCACCTTATCTCCCAAGAGAGGATATCCCTTCACCGTAAAGCTGCTAAGTCCGGATGCACTTAGGATTGAAGCATATTTCTGATGGGTATGTATTACAAAATTTACCTCAGGATGGATCCGATAAAGTAAAGCATGAAGTCTTTTCTCCGAGGAAGGCTTAATCTCACCCTCATAGGAGCAATCCTCCACCCTACAACGTACAATTTCCTCAGGCCTCAATGTCTCATAGGCTCTTCCGCTTGGAGTAATCACAAATGCATCCTTTGCTACACGGCTACTTACATTCCCCCAAGTTCTGGCAATCAGTCCGCATTCTACAAGCTTCAGACCTGCATTTACTACTATTTGTTTTGCCTGTTCTTCCAGCATCGCTTCCACCTTTCCGTTCCCAACTTAATTAACTTACCTTTTTACTCCTTTATGGTAATGTTCTGAAATACTCTTTCAAATCTTAATAAAGCATCATCAATCATCTCTTCCGTATATGCCGCACTTGTATACAGTCTGCTTCCGGCTAAGGTAACAAGACCTTCTGCCATATACGCTGCACCCATATGCTCCATTTCCTTCTTTCTCTTACTGGTCTCCTTTAGCACCCTTGGAAGCCTCCAGGGCTTTGACCAATCAATGGAGAAATGCATGGTTCCCACGGTCTCAAGATGACAGATAGAACCTTGATTAAAGGCAACAAAGGGGAGGTTATATTGCTTGATCAGTTCCTGCAAACCAGCATTCAGTCGATCTCCCATTCTTCCTGCAGTCTGAGCTGCATTGGTTCTCGCAATCTCTAAAAGAGTATAATAGCCGGCCACACAGCTAATAGGCGTTGCTGCCATGGTACCACCGATTAGGGCTTTTTTATGCTTATCACCGGTTTGGATACCCGCTGCCAGATACTTCATATACTCTCTCTTACCACCAAGGCCTCCTGCCCCGGGATAACCTCCTGCAATTACCTTTCCAAATACCGTCAAATCCGGAGACACTCCAAAGTAACCCTGTGCGCCTGCCATTCCGATTCGGAATGCAGTTACTACTTCATCAAAGATCAATAGGGCACCGTATTTTTTGCAAAGTGCTTCCACACCCTTGTTAAAATCCATAGCAACGACTCTGGTACCGCTCTCCGGCCCAATGGGTTCCAGCATAACAGCAGCCGTACCTCCATGAAGACGGTTTCTTATAAGCTTTCGCTCCAGATCCTTCAAATCATTCGGAAAGAATTCCTGGGTATGCTTAAAAATATAGTGAGGAACGCCATGCGCCTGGGTCCATTTTGAACCGGGTATTCGAATGCCGTATGCCAATTGATCACTCCAGCCATGGTATGCTCCTCCCATCTTAATAATATTTTTTTTCCCTGTTGCAAGTCTTGCAACACGAATTGCAGCCATACATGCTTCGGTTCCGGAACCCAGCATACGAAACATCTCCACGGAAGGCATATGCTCCGAGATTAGCTTTGCCAGCTTGTATTCATATTCATGGAATAAACCGGTAGAGGGTCCGCAGTCCTGAAGTAATTCAATCACCTTATTACGTACGTATTCCGGATTGCTTCCCAGTACGGTTGGTCCGCCCGCTTGTAAAAAATCATAATACCGGTTCCCATCAAGGTCATAGAGATAAGGTCCTTCTGCTTTGGTAAACACAAGAGGAAATGGATAGTTGAAGGCAAGATTGTGTTGAACGCCTCCGGGAATCAGTTGCTTTGCTTCCTGAATCATCTCCTTGGACTTTGAACATTTTTTCTCAAAATATTCCCTTTCGTAAGTCTCCAGAGCTTCCGGCTTAATAGTATGGATGGGCTTAGCGATCAGCTCGTTCAATTCCCGATTAATGTGATCCGCTTCGGGGTAATTAGAAATTGCATATCTGGTATCCATTTTATCCTCCTTTTAAGATATAATTACCAAATGAGTGATTGCTCACTTTTAGTATAATTATACCACCCTACCATTATATGTCAATTACCAAATCCACCCATCCTTCATTAATTTATCCGGAGAAACTACTCTAAGGGAAAATTGCTTTATCCAGGATATCCCTATTTCGTATTTCCATCTTGCATTTTTAGCAATTTATGTTAAACTTAAATGAGCAACGACTCATATTTTAGGAGGGTTTCATGTGACTGAACTATTTGGCCGTATTTCACAAGAAAAAAGAGATCGAATTTATGAAGCAGCAATCAATGAATTTGCAGTCTTTGGCTATATGAATGCCAATACCAATAAAATCGCCCGTAATGCAGGAATAAGCGTCGGAAGCCTGTTCCAATACTTTGACAGTAAGGAGGACCTGTTTCTCACTACGGTAAAGCACTGTGCGACTCTTATGAAGGAGGCTCTGGAGCTCATTATGGAAGGGGACGAGGACATATTAGTTAAGGTGGAGAAGCTTCTACGTACCATTCAAAGACATTCCAGAGCGAATGTTAATATGATCCGTCTCTATAATGAGATGGCTACCCAAAGTAATTCCAAAATCATCGGTGAGATTGTTCTGGATTTGGAGGAAGTAACCGCCAAGCTCTATGCCGATCTTATCCGAAAAGCGCAGAGCGAACAGGAGGCCAGAATCGATTGCGACCCCGGTATGTTTGCCTTTCTTTTGGATAATATATTTATGATGCTGCAATTCTCCTATTCCTGTAATTATTATCAAGAACGGTTTAAGCTTTTTGTACGTGAAGATATATTGGAGAAGGATGATTTCGTAATCGAACAGACCTTGAAGTTTATAAAAGCAGCCTTTTCTCCAAAGCTACCAAAGTGACTCAAAAGATCCAATTATGCCTCATCCGGTAAACTAGTTGAACCTACTTAACGATCATAAAATGATAATTGCGGAGGCTATTATGACAGGCAATACATATATTATTGCTTATGATGTAGGTACTACTGCAGTAAAAACCTGTTTATTTCTTATCGATAACACGATAAGACTGATCGACTGTGCCGGAATGGCTTATCCCTTGCGACTCCTTGACAGGGGAGGTGCGGAGCAAAATCCGCAGGATTGGTGGAATGCCATGTGTATTACTACAAAGCAGGTACTCACCTCCTCCAAGGTGTCCCCAAGTGATATCAGGGGTATCTCCTTCTGTTCCCAAATGCAGGGCTTGGTTCTGGTGGATCAAAACGGTCTTCCGGTCCGTCCGGCTATGAGCTATATGGACCAACGCGCTACGGAGCAATTACAGGAAGGTCTAAGATACGGTCTTCAAATCGCAGGCTGCAATCTGCCCCGACTGATCAAATCCTTATACATCACGAAGGCGGTTGCTGCCAGTGTGAAGGACCCGGTCTGGAAATACAAATGGGTGGAGCAAAAGGAACCGGGTAACTTTTCCCGCGTACATAAATGGCTGGATGTAAAAGAATATCTATTATATCAATGCACCGGTGAATTCGTAATGACAACCGATAGCGCCTATGCCACTCTCCTTTATGATACCAGAAAAGGGCATGAAGGCTTTAGTAAAAGTATGTGTAATATGTTCGGCGTTAAATATGAGCATATGCCACGGGTAATCGAAGCCAGTGAACAAGTTGGACCTTTAATTCCAAAGGCAGCCCTAGAGCTGGGTCTTAAAGAGGGTACACCGGTATTCGGAGGTGGAGGTGATGCTTCCTTAATCGGTATTGGAGCCGGAGCGGTTAA
Source organism: Bacillota bacterium (assembly GCA_023428655.1). Classification (GTDB taxonomy): domain Bacteria; phylum Bacillota; class Clostridia; order Lachnospirales; family Lachnospiraceae; genus Mobilitalea. Next base: position 8,087 of record JAEYXC010000025.1, read on the forward strand.
GGAAGGAAATACTCATATTTACTGTGGTACCTCCGGCTGGGTCTCCACTGTGGTAAGAAAACCAATGGTTGATACCAGTGCAATGATTGCTGCTGTAGTTGGAGCCAGAAGAGGCTTTTATAATTACTTTGCAGAGCTGGAGACCGCGGGCAAATGTCTGGAATGGGTTAAGGATCATCTTGCCCTGGATGAAATCGATATCTATCTTGAAAAAAGAAATGTCACGGAAGCTCATGAGGCGATTTATACCAGTCTTTATGACTATATGATGCATACAATCAATCAGATACCTGCCGGTAGTCACGGTGTAATCTTTACTCCCTGGCTGCATGGTAACCGTTGTCCCTTCGAGGATCCTTCGGCCCGTGGAATGTTCTTCAACATCAGTCTGGACACAGGAAAAACCCATCTGATTCGGTCGGTACTGGAGGGTGTATGTTATCATATGAGGTGGATGCTGGAGGCTGAGGATCATAAGATTACCACCTCAAGCACCATACGATTTGTGGGCGGAGGTGCTTTATCCCTACTCACCTGCCAGATCCTGGCTGATATTACCAATCGAACCATAGAGACTGTTCCAAATCCTCAGAATGTAGGCTCCGTGGGAGCTGCTATTGTAGCCGCGGTAGGGCTAGGTATGATCCAATCCCTGGAGCAGGCCAACGAATTAATCATAGTATCCGAAGCCTTTACTCCAAACCCCCTTCATCGGAGCATTTATGATAAAGGTTATCAGGTATTCTGCAGACTTTATCACTCGAATAAGAAGAACTTTAAGCGATTGAATAAAGAACTCTAAATAAAAAGCACCTCCAAAAAGAACACTGCGAAAGCGAAATAAGCGAGTTCTTATGGGGGTGCTATTTTCATACATTAAGTAATAGGGTTTATTTGTTGTATAACATCCTTATACGAATTGGTCCATAATCGGAATTATCGAATAATGATTACCGGTAAGGTAATCGGAGCAACGGTTGGAGCATTGAGGTTGCCGGCTTGATCACTGATTAGAGAGCCCGGTGCGATGGTTAAGGTAAGAGTTGAGGTGCCAAAGCCCTTGATACCAAGAAGATCTGTCTCGCCTAGGATAACCATAAGTGAGGTCGCACTGATTACCCTTCCCTTAGTGCCCTTCTCCCCGCCGCTCAGCTGATAGGTCCTTCCCAGTGCGGTATCGGTTAGGATTAGCTTTGTAACATCTATGGAGTCATTTATCATTCCTGCTCCCGAAGCCACCAGATATAATTCACCTTCTGTTTCATGGTAAATGGCATTTGTCACCGTTGTTAAGACAGGGGCAATATAATCAACCTGAAGCTTGACTTCCGCTTTGCTTTGAACCATCTTATTCTGTGCATTATATAGCTTGATTATCACCTCTCCGCCTTCCGGAACAAGAGTCCTAAGCTCTTCATTGGTGGGTGTCCCATCTGAGGTTGTAAAGGTTATGGCCGATCCACTTGTAGAAGTAACGGCTGTTGATGCCACAAGCTTGGAATTAACGTATAGCTCTGCTTTACCGCCGATTACCTGCTCCGGCTTTATATCCGCTGTAACATTGAAATATAGCGTCGTACTATTCAAGGTGTTTGGTACAACATTCGCACCAAAGGGTGTAATTTTAATATTTTTCGGAGCATCAAGCTTTGTAGAATCCTGTCCGGGAACCTCAATTTTAATCTTGTCCTTATCGATCTTAACCCTTACACCGAGTGCGTTTGCTATGTATTTAATAAGAACAGTCCTCTTCTTGTTATTCTTGGAGGTGAAGATACCGGACTTGGTATCCTCAACTCCGTTAACCGTAACCTTCTTATTTATAAAATCAATGATAAGAGTAGTCGAATCCTTTTGCACCGTAAGAACCGAGGTTGCTTTATCAAAGGCTACACTCGCTCCCATACCCTTTGTGATTGGATCAAGGGGTAATAAATATCTACTATATTTCATGACCTTCGAATCCTCAAAATCATACTCCTGTGCTTTATGATATTCCTTTCGATTCCTCTCATGCTTCTTTCCCGGCTTAGCAAATGCCACTGTTGCGGATGATGTGACGAGGGCTAAGATCATAACAATACATAAAATTTTCTTCATCGTATTCTCCTTTCGTAATTACCTATTTCAGCGTAGAGTTCAAAATACTTCCGCCAATACGGCTACATCTAGCTGCATTGTCGATCACGTCCTTAACCTGTTACAAACTGGTTCATGAGCAAGCAATGGAAGGCCTTGATCCATCAATCCTTATTAGGTTAACAATAGAAACCTGTAGAGGAGAATTTTTTCTCCCCTTCCATTTTCATATTAAACAATTCGAAGGTGGAAAAGAATTTTTTAGGGTACCCTTGTTCTATTTTTGTAGTACAATCAGACTATTTAATTATTTAATGTGACATATTTGATTGACATATTTTTCTGTTTTGCCCAATATCTCTTCAATCATCTTTGTGGTAATATAAGGTTGAGCTTGTATTTCCTATCATCTGTTCCCTCCAACATGAATGGAGGATTCTATGTCAAGAACAAAGAAATATTTCTTATCCTTTCTGGTATGCTTTTTGCTCCTCTTTCCCTCCTTTTTGAACCATCTAACCCATGCTAGTGCTGCATCCATTGAATTTGTTCTATTATCCCAATATAAGGCTACTATGAATATCGGCGATGAGCTGTACCTGATCGCCATTACTACAAATGGAGCTATGCCTACATGGAAAAGCAGCTCCTCAGCAATCGCATCCGTTAATACCTATGGTAAAATTACCGCGAAAAAAGCTGGAACTGCATTCATTACTGCAAAGATCAAAAATGGCGAAGCCTCCTGTAAGGTTACAGTCCAAAAGACAACCCTTACCATCAGTGATACCAAAGTATCCATGGAACGAGGTGGCAGCCATCGAATAACTGCTTCTGCCTCCACCTCTTCGTTGATTACTTGGAGGAGCAGTAAAAAGAGTGTTGCTACTATCGATGAGACAGGTCTTATCACCGGAATAAAGCCGGGAGAGACTACCATAACAGCCACCGCTGACTCAACCTCCCTAAGCTGTATTGTAACCGTGAAGACTCCGACGATCCGTCTGAACAAGACTCATCTCAAATTACACCGAGGTCAGACTGCAAAGCTATCCGCTCTCGTATCTTCGGGCATCGCCCCCGTCTGGAAATCCAACAAATCCTCGGTAGCTACCGTGGATGAATCAGGTATTGTTACTGCAATAAAGCATGGTACTGCAGTAATCCGAGCTACCGTCGACGGAGTATCCAGAAGCTGTGAGGTCATTGTGGAACCCCCGACTATTCGCTTAAGTGAGACAGAGCTTCAGCTTACCATTGGCGACACCACCAAGCTGACGGCCAAGGTATCCTCCGGTAATCCGGTAAGCTGGTCAACCAGTAATGAGAATATAATATCCGTTTCCTCTGACGGTACGATCACTGCATGGCAGAAGGGTCGGGCCTTTGTGTATGCCAGTGAAGACGGTACCAGGATGCGATGTGTCGTATCCGTTACAGAAAACAAATAAACCTAATACGGGGGAATGGATGATCAAGCTCAAACACACAAAAAGGCCTATTCAGAAATCAGATTTCCTATAAAAAAAGAGCAACCGCATCCCTCACCGAATAACCTCACCTCAAAGATTGAGATGATCTGGTATGGGAAGCTGTTACTCTTATATAAATCGATACTCGAAATTTGAATTGCACCTGTATATGCCAATGGTTTCATTAATTAGGTAATAATCCAAAGGATTGCGACTGTAATCAAGGCCAGGAGTCCGAAAATGATTAAGCTAAAGCCCAATAGCCGTTGTCTCATTATCCTTTTCTCTGTGCGTAAAATGAGAGTTTCGCATTCACTCGCCATATCATCCGCATCCTTATAGCCACTGATTTTACGAAATTCTTCTGCCGCCTTTTTAAAGTCCTCCGTACTTTTTGCCCCATTCTTAATGCTTACTGCATTTTTATATATCTTCTTCTTAATCTTCTTTCTGGTATCCTTCACCAATAGCTTACATTCCTCTGCAAGCTGAGCACAATCCTTGTATTCTTCCATGGCTCTGAATTGCTTCATAACCTTCTTATACATCTCCAGTTTATCATTACATACTGTCATACAACGGATTGCCTTCATCAATTTTACATTACGCTGGTATGTCTCTTCTTTGGTTAGATCAATCTCTTCTTCTATATTAGGCTCCTCTTTTATTTCCTCGCTCACTGCCATAGAACTGTCATTATAATCCTCCAGAATTGTAGCAAAATCCTTCTTTGAAAAGCGATGATAGCTGGTATGACCATAATCAAACTTGATGCAATAACGATAATCATCCGTTGTATTCTCTTCAAAATAGATTATATAATCAAATTCCTCCGAAGGACTTTTTTCACATACCACCTGATCCGAAAAATTACGAAATACCTCCAGTACCTTTTCCAGGGTACAGTCCTGTTTTCTTATGGTATCGATAAAAGCCACCAGAAACGGATTATCCTCATAGACTTCATGTACATAGGCTGCTCCCTGCGGTGGGATAAGGAGACAAAACCGATCACCATTATGACTGATCTTCAATCTGCCCAGCTTATTCTCAACCATGTCCGCAAATACGGCGAGTGCCTCCTCCAGCTTTCCGGTCTCCGTGATTTCCTCCTCCAGAATATGTGCCAGAGACCGCATGGGATAATAAAGACGGATGGTCTCCTTCTCATAGCCTAGCTTGATCTGCTCCTCCTTGATTGTATCACAAATGACTTTTTCAAGCATATCATAATTCATGAAATAACGTCCTTTCTAACTTTACCAAAATACAAACAGCTGCAGTACTCGCTGCATGCTCTTTGTCACGAAAATATCCCCAATGATAGGGGGCAAAATCATCTTACCATTATTCTGAATAGGAAACAACATAATTTTGCAGTAACAGCCATAAGCTGGTGTTCTTTTTACTAATTATTAACATCCCGGGACCAATTTAAAATATAGTTTATCTTTTTTCGTAGTTATAGTACAATGTAATTAGAAAGCTATTAAACAAGTAAGGAATGGAACAAGCCGATACGAAAGAGTGAGGTAGTATATGCTAAAGGTAAATAACAGAACACTACTTATTGTAATGGTCCTTTTCACCCTGGTCCTTATCTCCGGTTGTCGCAAGGAGGACCTTGCAATTACTATGAATCAGGATGTCTTTCTTAACCAAAATGCTGCCATGGAGGATAACCAGTCCATCACCTTCAATGAAGTGCCCTCCGAGGAAGAGAGGGATGCGGTTACCCCCACCCCTGCCGCTACCACCAATAACGAGAACGATACAGAGAATGCATCCGAGGCACCCACGGAGGTTTTTGAAGCAGTCAATGAGACGGTATATGCCACTGAGCTTGTTCGAATTCGAACCCATTATTCCACCAAGGAAAACAATATCATTGCATTATTGGAGCAGGGTGGTGCAATAAAAAGACTAGGTATCGGTGAAAAATGGAGCAAGGTAGAATACAATAACGGTATCTGCTATATTATGTCAGAATACCTGACTAATCAGGAGCCACAAGCCACAACGACTCCTACTCCGACGAAGGAGCCTGAGATAACTCCCACCGGGCAGCCGGATGAAGTCCCTCCTGCGACCGTTGCTCCGGTACCCACAACAGGAGCACAGGAGGATAATGAGGAGCTTGTTTCTGGTGAATATAGCTTTGTGGAGAACTTAACTACCTTGAAGGATACAAATAGTCTTGTCTGTGTGATAGGTTCCGGTTCCTCCGATTGTACCGTGTCCTATCACAAAAAGGATCGTAATGGAAAATGGGTACAGGTCTTCCGTGTTGACGGTGATTGTGGATCACAAGGTATCGATTATCAAAAACGAGAAGGAGACAACAAAACACCGGCCGGACTCTACTCCTTTACTCTGGCCTTCGGCTTAAAATCCGATCCCGGAGCATTTCTTGAGTATCGTAAGATTACTGAGAACGATTACTGGATTAATGATATCAACAGTCCCTATTACAACACCTGGGTAAATTCCTCCGACACGCCCGGAGAATACTCCTCAGAGCATCTGATTGAACATAATCCTTCCTATAACTATGCACTTAATATTAACTACAATCCGAACAATACCCCGGGACTTGGAAGTGCGATCTTTCTTCACTGCTACAATGGTTCGGGCTTTACCTCCGGCTGTGTAGCAATTCCCGAGAAGAATATGAAGACTCTGGTGAAAGAGGTTGATACCTCTACTCGAATCCTTATCGTTCCTAAGGAGGAGGATTTGTCCAACTATTAAGAGCATTCCTCCACCCCATAGGAAGTGCTTCGAAGCGAAACTGCATCACGGAATATAATTCTAACCATATTACAACCATGTAATATGGTTATTTTTTTATTCTAGTTTAATATTATTAATATCATAATTAATATTATTAATTTTAATATTAATATTATTAATTTCCATATTGACAATATATTACCATCGGTGTATAGTAAAGGCATCAAAGTACATTAGGAAGGTGAAACGAATGAAATATAAAGCTCCCGGAAAGTGCCCTGTATGTGGTGAGAAGCTGGCGATTACGAAGCTAGGCTGTCCAAAATGCTCCACAGCGATTGAAGGTGATTTTCAACCCTGTGAATT
>JAEYXC010000027.1 GCA_023428655.1 Bacillota bacterium
CCTCTGTAATACCCTGAACGATCTCCATATTGTTTACATTAAAAGCACCGATTGCATAACCGCCTGCATAAGCCTTCTGAAACATTTCCTTCGTTGTAACTAATGCCATAATACTTCATTCCTTTCCATTTGTTAATAATTTTTCAATGCTCCATTTATTATACCATAAAATTAATCATTGAAAAGTGTTTTATTAGTTTTTGATTATTTTATTTATATTAACTTATTACTCCTGATTAAGCTAAGTATTGCGAAATCCTCTTCTCAGGTATAAAATAGACATGAAATACGAACCAGATACCACTTAAGAAAGGATATTTCATGGAACAAAAACGCGTCTCCGATTCAATTACTGAACAAGTTCAAATATTAATGCCCTCCCATATCAACGGCTCCGATCGATTGTTCGGAGGACAACTAGTCGAATGGATCGATGTGGTTGCAGCTGTAGTTGCAAGAAGGCACTGCGGCCGCAATGTTACCACCGCTGCCATCGATAACCTGCAATTTAAAGCAGGAGCATTTATTAACAATACTCTGGTATTGATCGGACATATCACCTATGTCGGTTCTACCTCCATGGAGGTGCGGGTTGATACCTATGTTGAGGATCTGCAGGGCATTCGGAAGGTAGTGAACCGTGCATACCTGGTGTTAGTCGCACTGGACGAGGAAGGACATCCCACGAAGGTGCCGAAGCTCATTCTGGAGACAGAAAGCGAACGGGCGGAATGGGAGTCCGGTAAAAAGCGCCATGCACTGCGTCATAAGCGTCGCAAGGAAGGTTATTAAAAAACAGCCCATCCCTATCCTATATCCGATTTTTTGAGGTATAGGATAGTTTTTTGTCACATCCTCGCCGGAACTCGGGTATATTATTAATATAACTTTATGAAATAAGGCAGGGAAGGAACGATGGCAAAAATTAAAATTGCAATTGATGCAGGACATGGTAGTAAGACTGCAGGCAAAAGAACACCGCCCCTCACAAAAAATATTGATATTAATCATGATGGGAAAATCGACATTAAAAAGGGAACGCAGTACCCTGAGCATTATGCAGCAGTCGGTATTTCGAATCTCTTATATTCCAAATTGAAAAAGGAAGGCTTTGATGTTGTGAAATCAGGCTGGAATGATGCGAATGCAACTGATGATAAGGATATCTCGCTCTCGGATCGACAAAAGAAAATCAAGAAAGAAGGATGTGATTATTCTGTTTCTATACACTTTAATGCATATGGGGATGGTCGCAGCTTCAATTCAGCGAATGGTGTATCCGTCTACATTCACAGTGATTACTCCGGTGATTCCCGTCGCCTTGCGGAATATGTATTGAAGGAGCTATCTAAGGGAACACCACAGAAAAATAGGGGAATTCAGACTGCTAAGCTTGCTCTTTGTAACTGTAAAAGCATGGGAACCCAAGCCTCCATTCTATGTGAGATTGCTTTCATGACAAACGAGCGGGAGGCTCAGGAGCTGATGGCAAATGAGAGCTTTTGGGAGGAGTGTGCCGAAGAAATCACCACCGCATTTCTACGCTACACTGATTATGATAATAAAGAAAAGCCCAACGTCGGAGAGATACTTAACCAATACCATACCGTAGTAGCCGGTGACACCCTTTCGGAGCTGGCTACCCGATATGACACCTCAGTCCTAAGACTATCCAGATTGAATGGGCTTGAAAATCCGAATGATATCCGGATTGGACAAAGGCTCTTGATCCGAAAATATATGTTGTACAAGGTAAAAAAGGGTGACACCTTAAGTAAAATTAGCCGGAGTTATCTCGGTGATGCTAACCGCTACGATGAACTAAAGAAAATAAACCGCCTAACAAGCGATACCGTCTATGTGGGCCAACAACTGAGGATACCCGTAGAATAAGCAATTCTGTCATCGAAAATAGGAAAGCTCAGCCAACTCTTTCGTAGGAATGAAGTTACTCCACGTAATCGGGTTGACTGAGCATTTTTCTTGCTAAGATAAGACCAACCAGTTCGCTTATCAATATCCTTTCTATTAAACCATCGTATGGGCTTTCTTAACCGCCTCCTCCAAAGTCATACCTGCAAACGCCTGAGCGGAAAAGAGTCTGCTACTTTTCTTATCACTAATAAAGGCTCCGACCACAGCTCCGGGAATACAGCTTTTCACGTCATTCGGAGCATGTGGACCGCCGAGATCGGTCCTGCACCATCCAGGGTCCATCAGGTTGATCATTACATTGGTACCCTCCAGCTTAGCTCCAAGATCCTTTGTAAACTTGTCCAGAGCGGCCTTACTGGAGGAATACCCTGCCTGTTCCGGCTCATTTTTGATCCCACTGGTGGTATTAATTACTCTCCCGAACCCCTTTTCCATCATCTTAGGAATTAAGCGATAGCAAATCATCGCAGGTGTGATGGTATTGATGAGAAAGCTCTGAATAAAATCCTCTGCCGGTGTCTTAAAATACTCACTACGATATGCAATCTGAACTGCAGCATTATTAAAAAGAATATCGATGTGGGTACCCTTTTCTTCAATCTCATTCAGCATCCGGTTTACCGCATTCATATCGGACAACTCCGCCTGCACCGCATAGGCCTTCACCCGGGAAGCTTTCACTGCCTCCAGTATCCTCTCCGTATGGGATATGGATCGACTGTGAAGTACCAGATTGCAGCCTTGCTGTGCCATAAAATTTGCAATCTCATAACCGACGCCTCTACTGGTACCGGTGATCAATGCCCACTTTCCTTTTACATTCGTCATCTTTGTATCCTCCTTGTCTTAGGTTGCTGCTTCCATTGATATCTTTTATCCTTCCCTATTCCCGAACCAACCATTCTAATCCCTCCCATTCCTACGAATTATCCTTCTCACCAGAGTCTTATTATTGATAAAATTCGACAAAAAAGCTGTTCCATTTCTTATTTCCCTCACTTCTAAATATAAATGGGATAAAGGTGCCATAACAGTACTCTTTCATGAATTCTATGATCTGTTTTATAGGATGCAGCAAGAGTGATATTACTTATTGACAGTTGGCTCCATCTGTGATAGTCTTGTAAAAAATGTGAGAGCAGGTATTGATTATGATCCTCCATAGGAATTGTATTCTGAATAGGGACGACGACCGGCAGCGCTTGTAGCTATGATAAACTCATAGGTGCAAGCGCTTAAAGTCTTGTGCCTATGTGGATCGATTCGTAGATTAATATATTGAACCAGAAATATATTCTGATTATGAACCACATCGGTAAGAAATGATCTTTATTGACCGAGGTGGTTTTTTGTTACCCATTTTTAATAAATGAAAGGTTGTGATACCATGCGACATACAGATTATGTCCGAAAAGATTTCTTGACCGCTTCTCATTGATAATCCATGTACCTTTTAAGGAATAACCCGGTGCTAGTATGACGCAATGGGTTCAGAATAATAAATACATTTTTTTTCGGAGGACTGAAACTATGAAGCAGATTATGGGAACAAATTTTCAAAAATATATTCAAGCAGAGGATTTAATAAATCAGATCGGTATGACGGTCACCCTCTCCGGCTCCATCTATAAAATCCGGGCAATGAGTGGCTTCGCCTTTGTTATTCTAAGGACCAGAAGCTCCCTGGTTCAATGCATTTATCATCCGGAGCACTGCAGCCTTCCATTTGAGTCTTTAGTGGAGGAGGCCTGTGTTCTGGTGACCGGCGAGGTCGTTGCAGAGGAACGCTCCAAGGTAGGATACGAGCTGCAGCTGCGAAGTATCACTATATTATCCACACCGAGTGAGGTTTTACCGGTCGTTATCAACAACAAGCAGCTGGATGCTTCCCTTGAGACCTTATTGGATTACCGCCCTATCACGCTACGCAACGAAAA
>JAEYXC010000072.1 GCA_023428655.1 Bacillota bacterium
GCAAGAGACACTGCTCTGTATCACTAGCCTGCTGAACAATACCCTGTTCGATATCATCAATGGTCCGTGAGATATCCTTTGTTGCCACAAGTAGCTTCTCAGAGGTATTGGATACCCCTTCTGCAGAGCTACTTACCTTAACACCTACCCCCTGAACCTCTCCGATTAATCCACGCATATCACGGAGCATGTTCCCAATACCCTTAGCCAAGTGAAGGAACTCGTCCTTCCGTTTGGTATCAAAATTGGTTGTAAGATCACCCGTCGCGGCCTGAGTAATTCTCTTACTTAAAAAGTTGATCGCAACGCTGACAGAACTCGATACTAATACTAGAGTGACTAGGGCGAATAGGATCGCAATCGTAACGAAAGTAACATTCAATGACTTAATACCGGATACCTGCTCGAGTATCGTTGCTTTGGGTATAAGAGCACATATGGTTGCTCCCATATCTCCCACCTTACTATAAAGATATAGATATTCCTCATCATTATAGGTCTGGTAAGAGAAGCCGCTGGTTTCTTCGGATTCTATGGTGTTTTTATAATAATCTTGGGAAGTAAAAACGTTTTTATCAGAGCCCTTAATTACTTCTCGGCCATCCTTTGTTACAAAGGCTATGATACTCCCTTCTCCCAAATTATACTCGGTGAACATATCTAACAGCTTTTGACGTGATATATCGATGATTACAAATCCATTCCTGGCATTCATAATACGGATCAAGGAATAGGCATATTTTGATGAGTCATAGGTCGTTTTATCACCGGATACCATCTTATCCAAGCTCTGATGTTCTCCCAACCAGATATATTTAACCTTTTTATCTTCAAAGCTTTTTATTTGATCCAATTGAAGGAAGCTCTCATAAATACTATCCTGTGTAGCTGCCTCAGAGGATACCGTCTTTGCTTCCTTACCAACCATATGTACACCCGCAATAAAGGAGTTTGTCTTTTTCACTAACTGAACCGCGCTTTCAACGGTAAAGCGGGCATTGAGATAATTGGTCTCCGGAGCTCCCTCCGGCCGGTTGTAGTATTCTCCAATATCCGAATCCAACAATAACTCACCGGACTTCTCCTGGATAACATTTAACCCAAAATTAAGATAGTCACTAACCGCATTAATCGTATCTAAGGAGCTATTCTCATAATTCGTAATGATTGCTTCCTCCGATTTACGATAGGATATGGTCCCATATATGGCCAATAGAATGATTGGGATTAATAATCCAATAAAAATCTTTAAACGAAGGCTTCGAATCATTCCAACAACAGCTTTTCGTATTGAAGTTCTTCTCCCCCGATCCTCCTTCAAATCACTACTCTTCTGCGTTAGAACCTTTTTACTTGTCTTTTCCTTTTGCCCGGTCAGCTTGGTCTTGACCGTCTTCTCCTTTGTACCCCTCGGTACTTTAGCTGTTCGAAACTTAAATAACGCCTTACTCATAAAATACCCCCTATGTATTTTGTTAATAGTGTTAGCATTGATCCTAAGTTAACGAATCTATTATACCATATTAAGGATGTCAAAATCTATTCTTTTTTATTATTTTGCAATATATTTCGATTTTTTGAAACGTTTTTCACCCACAAATTGTACAATAAAGCATTTTGTACTCCATATATTTTGTCCAATCTTGTCGAATTTAATTCTTCCATCTTAGTGCAACTTTACCATGTTTCACGTTTACCAATTGTTTACGGCATGCTCCGCAAAGGCTACTAAATTATCGACCTTCAGCTCACTCCCATCATCTAGTACTGCGGTTCCTCTAAATTCTCCAAACATCTGATGACAGCAATTATCCACCCATAAAAGCTTTGTTCTAGTAGTTCTGTCATAGGTCGGGTTCAGTGTAAGATCAAGTCGTCCTTCCCTATCATAGAGTCGCCAGGGCTGCATGTAATCTTGGCTCCTCTCAAATACAACCTCCCCAAGCTTATGGGTCGTATCACCATAGAATAGAATATTTTCGGTAGCATGACGGGTATTTCCAAAGCCACAACCAAGATTGAAGCCAAAAATTTTATCATTAATATATCCGGTTCCGTTACTCCAGTACCATTCGTTATGAAACGGCCAAACTCCTCTACCCCAGTCTAAGAGTCCAAAGGAATCCTTTGAGGAAAAGCAGTATCTCCCTTCTCCATAGGTTACAGTCCCTTCCGCTGTCATGCAATTGATTTTCTGATTGTAATAAAAGGCCTTCGGCGATTCGTCAAAGGGTACGTTAATCACTAAGGAATTCTGATTTTGTCTCGTCAAGGTAATATCCGCCTCAAAATCATCCCATTTGCAAAGTAGATGCCTGGTGTCTCCTTTTACGGTAAAGCTTATCCTACCAGCTTTTTTATCATAGCAAATCACATGATCCTTCTCCGCATCCTCCGGAAGATGAAGGGAACCAAAGGGCATCACCAGAATAGTTCCCTTCTCTGCAAGCATTTTACCCTTCTCAAAATCAAAAAACATGATACCTACCTGTCCGGCATAAGCGGCATGCCCGATGGTAAATTGCATACATCTTCTGCCATCGCTTACCTGATAAAAATCCCATTCCTTAATACGAAAGGGTGATGCCTTGATTGCTTTTCTTCGATAACTTAATATACTTTTTGTTGAATAGCCCGGATATGGCGACCCCTTCTCATCAAGCACCGGTCCTGGCACTGTGAATTGCTTTTGCATTCCTCATCCTCCTTATCCTATTTCATTCCACGGCGACGCGACAATAGTCTTCCCGCCGGTAATAACGGAAGTATGGTTAGTAGGGTCAGTACAGCAGATACCGTAAAAAGTAGTTCATTCGGTATCATTCCCTCCTCTCCATCCACCACCACAAGAACTCCGTAATTTTTAATGATCAAATTCGAAATAAAGGGACCAATAATCATTGGTATACAGACAAAGAATAGCTGCTTTATCCCTTCAAACTGCCCCCGCTGCTCCTCCGGATACAGATTCTTATACCAAGCTGTTAATGTCTGAAGAATAATAACATATCCTGCTCCTGCAAATAGCATTCCGAAAGCCAGACTTATCAGCTGCGAGCTGAGGCTTATCATCAGTAAGCCGGTCACATTAATCAGTAACGCAACTGCTATTACCCCAGTATTCCTTCCACGGTCTATGAACCTTGCAGCCGGTATCGTAAGCAGTACTGCCACCAATAAGCTCAAGCCCTGAACGATTCCGGTCAAGGTATAATCCATTCCCAGATAGTTAACAAAGTAAATATTGATATAGGGAAAATATACATTAAAGCCGATGAAATATACCATCATGACAACAAATACCCAAAACAGCTCTTTATTCTCCCTAATTGTTCGATAATTAAATACACTAAAAAATTGATGCCAAAAGCCCTTAGGATCCCTTTTTGCCCGAAGCTGCGGAGAATCCTTTAGCATAATAACAGAAAAAACTCCGATTGCCATTACCAGCACACCGATGATCGTAAAGAAGGCAAAGAAATCCAATTGATCAATAATAATACCGGATACCACTGAACCAAAAATTGTTGCAAGCACCGGCATTGTTGCAAAGGCTCCACCTACACGTCCGCGGTTACTTTCATTTGAGATATCCGTTGTCCAAGAGCAAAATCCGCTGTCATATCCTACTGATCCAAAGAAGCTCATGATGGCATCCATAGCAACTACAAAGCAGCCTGCAGCAAAGACGGATTGAATCGGTAAAAATTCGGATACCCCAAAGATAATGGTGAAGGCTCCCCATAATATATATCCCACTGCAATAAAGGGTTTCCGTTTTCCTATTCGATCACCCATGGTTCCAATGAAAAAGGTGGCAAAGGTAGTTACTGTTGCACTCGTTCCAACCATCCATGAAATAATATCCGGATTCGGAGCGATTTTTGCATATACAAAGGCATTAAACCAAGCATTCTCAACATTCCAGCACAGTTGCCCCGCCATGCCGAGAATCCATATTAGCGCCCAATTTCTCTTACTGATTTTCTCCATAGGCCCTATTCTCCCTATTTCCCGAAGGCCGCCTGATTATTCACCGGGCTTTGTCTTTTCTCCAGGTCGGGCATACGTCTTTCCAGGGCCGCAAAGGATATCTCAACATCCTCATGAACCTCATCTGCCTGGAAGGCTCCAACTGTTACCATATCACATTCCCGTAGGGTGTTCCAGGCAAAATTCAGGCCAACAAAGGGTGTGGTTCTTCCAGCCGCCATTGCTTTAATTGTCATGACCGGCTTCTTGGCATTATGTATGATTTTAGCTACAGTTTCCACTTCGATCTGCATCAGAAATCCCATGCAATTATAGAGCTGAATATAGGTCTGCACATCATATTCATTCTCGTCAGAGTAGGTAATCAGCTCCGGCATATGCGCGGACAGCCCGGGGATCATTCCCGCATCACGTATCATGGTGGTATAATCCGGAAGACGATCGATAATTCCCTTGTTTTTGTTGACTAATTGCTCAACACTGGAATGATGGATCAAACAGATTTTGGAACCTCTCTGCTCGCAAGCCCTAATAATTTCTTGAGCTTCCTTTCTACCCTCCCTAGTGTTATCCACATTGATGCTGGGCGTATCTACCATGATCATCGGTTTTCCAAGCTTTTGTTCGGTAGCCTTAACCGCATCCACAAGATTCTGACTCAGTCCAAAGGGAGCCATGATCGTATCAATCCCATATTCCATATAGGCTTCTAATATCTCACACATCTTCTCTCTGGTATCATAACGTTTTGTAATCATTCGATCTGCTGCAGCTCCGGTATGACTCCAGCCCAGTATCCAGTTGGTCCCAATAATCATTCGGGAAAGTGAAACCCCTTCAACCTGTGTTCTAGGAAATTGCTTGCTCATAAATAGCCTCCTCCTGAATATTTATTTTGAAGCAATAAATTGCCCCAGCTCTTACCCTATTCCTTTCTTACTAGCAGAGGTACCCTCTTTTGCAGAGACACATCGAACAAACCGGTGGTAGTTACTCTGAGCTTAGGAATTACCGGAAGACTGACAAAGGCCATCGTCAGGAAGGGATCGATTCCATCCTTTACTCCCATCTCTCTTGCCAGTGCTTGCATCTCATGGATATTCCCCGCCAAGGTAGCTGCATCCAGATTACTGATCAGACCTGCGATTGACAGTGGCAAATTCCCAATCACCTTACCATCTAAAGCAATGGCCCAGCCCCCCTGCATGTCACGGATACAATTTGCTGCCGTTGCAATATCCTCGTCGTTCGTACCAATTGCAATGATATTATGGGAATCATGGGATACGGAAGAGGCGATCGCTCCCTTCTTAAGTCCATATCCGGTTACAAAGCCAAGACCAATATGATTTGTGTTATGATGGCGTTCGATCACCGCAAGCTTTATAATGTCTTCCTCGACATTTACCTTTGCCTCCCCATTCACTAAGGGTGCAAAGACCTCTTC
>JAEYXC010000193.1 GCA_023428655.1 Bacillota bacterium
CTTGCTGACAGTTGTGTTGTACTGCTCATTTTCAGCCCTCCATCTTTTCTATTGTTAATTAAAAATCAATTCTCTGCCGATTTTAATTGTATTATATTTACCTTGAAAAGGCAAGCCAAAATCGAATAAATTGGTGTATTCTGCTATATTATATTTAAAAGTTTTCTAAGTTTTGTTTTATCTTGCTAAGATCAAAGCCCTTGCGATAAAGGGAAGCAATCACCTTCTGCTTCTCCTCGGCGGTCAGATTATCCGGTGTTTTTGTTTTCTTGGCAATTGCTTTTCGAATGGCGATCATTTCACCATCCTCTGAATCCTCTGCATCATATTCTGCTTCCAAAACAGTCTGAATAATATCCTTGGAGATACCTTTTTGTTGCAGCTCATTCTTAATCATAAGCTTACTCTTTTTATTCTTACGAGCCTTAACAAAGGCGGCTGTAAATCTCTCGTCGTTCAGATAGCCATAGTGTTTGACATAATCGATTACCCGATCAATAATTTCTTCATTATAATCCGCCCTGGACAACTTGAAACGTAGCTCCTGCTCACATCGGTCCATAAATTTAAGGATGGAAAGAGCCTTTTCAATTGCTTTTGGATAAACAAGAAGCTCTATAAGCTTCTCATACTCCTCGGGTAGTATGGATTGGCCTTCTTCCAGAGGTAATCTCTCAAGCTCCCCCTCAGTCAATTGAAATGCGAATTCATCATCGATATAAACTCGGACCTTGGATTTCTCTATTTGTTCCAGCTTTGTAATCAGCATAGTCTTTCCTTTCTGATAACTTACGTACCTGCACCTATGTAATTCATATCCGTCAGCCTCCTAAAAAAGGCTGTTCCCGACAAGTGACAAAGACAGGTATCCAAAGGGGATAACCCTATCCTTCCATCTATCGAGGACAGCCTATAAAATCGGATCTTATTCAAGAACCTCATTATAATTCTTGGCAGGATGAAGCATGTATTTGTCTCTAACCTTCACTTCAACCTCTTCACAGATCGAAGGGTTATCCAGTAAGTATTGCTTTGCATTTTCACGACCCTGGCCGATCTTAGCATCATTATATGCGAACCAGGCACCGCTTTTTATAATAATACCGGCTTCAGCTGCCAGATCCAGAATGTCTCCTTCTCTTGAGATACCTCTGCCGAACATAATATCAAATTCCGCCTCACGGAAGGGAGGTGCTATCTTATTCTTTACAACTTTAATTCGAGTACGGTTACCGACCACTTCACCGCCCTGCTTCAGTGCTTCAATTCTTCTTACATCCAATCGAATGGAAGCATAGAACTTAAGAGCGCGTCCACCGGTCGTTGTCTCCGGATTACCGAACATGACACCAACCTTCTCACGTAGCTGATTGATAAATACTACGATACAGTTGGACTTGCTGATGACGGCAGTAAGCTTTCTAAGCGCCTGTGACATAAGTCGAGCTTGAAGTCCTACATGGGAATCACCCATCTCTCCATCAATCTCCGCTTTTGGTACCAGCGCTGCTACGGAGTCAACGATAATAATATCGACTGCACCGGAGCGGACCATAGTCTCTGTAATCTCAAGAGCCTGTTCGCCGTTATCCGGCTGAGAAATATATAAATTATCGATATCTACACCAATTTTCTTTGCATATACCGGGTCAAGAGCATGCTCTGCATCAATAAAGCCGGCAATGCCTCCCCTCTTCTGAACCTCAGCCACCATGTGAAGTGCAACTGTTGTCTTACCACTGGACTCAGGGCCGTAGATCTCCACAATTCTTCCCTTGGGAACACCACCTAAGCCTAAAGCGATATCTAAACTGATGGAGCCAGTAGGAATCGTCTCGATATTCATATTCGCATTGGTATCACCAAGCTTCATGATTGAGCCTTTGCCATATTGCTTTTCAATCTGTGCCAGAGCAGATTCCAGTGCTCTTATTTTATCATCCTTTGCCATATCTAATCTCCCTTTTTAAGAAGGCCACGCCTCCAAAATACGAACTAATGTTCTTGCATTCATATTAACTGATTTCCCAAGCAATGTCAATACCAAATCACAGAATACACAGCGAAATAGATACATTCTCATCCTTGAGATAATATCATTCTACCACATTCCCCGGACAAAGTATGTCCTATCAATTAATTAAATTATTGATAGCATGCTAAAATAATGATTGGGATGCAACCGTTTGGATGACTACAAGATCGTTACATTGTACCGAATGATTAACAGAATATAAAGATAGATCTATTATATCAGCACTGACAGTATTTGTAAACCTTCTGCAGTGACGGTAAAATGTACGAACTTTTTCTGCTTTTCTATGTATAATAACTATAATCTAGTATAATTTGTTCGGTGGACAGATCTTTGGATTATAGCCGTGATCGATTAATGCCTGAACAATTTCCTGCATATGCTCATGACCGAAGGTCTCCATGGTTATGGTCAGTTCTACCGCGGCATTACGGTTAATGCTTACGAACTGATTATGATCAAGACGAATGACATTGCCCTGAGCCTTTGCGATGATACTTGCTACATTTACAAGCTCGCCGGGACGGTCCGGAAGCTGAACGGACACGGTAAATACTCTTCCTCTTTGGATGAGACCATGCTGTACAATGGAGGCCACTGTTATAATATCCATATTGCCACCGCTTAAGATGGAAACAACCTTTTTATCCTTGCAATTCAAATGCTTTAATGCCGCAACCGTAAGTAGTCCGGAATTCTCAACCACCATCTTATGATTCTCTATAATATCCAAGAAATTAACGATCAGCTCCTGATCCTCCACGGTGATAATATCGTCAACATACTGTTGAATATACGGAAATACGACTTCACCGGGGGTTTTCACTGCTGTTCCGTCAGCGATGGTATCAATATGAGGAAGGGTTACGACATGTCCCGCCTTGATTGATTCCTTCATGCAGGCCGCACCTGCAGGTTCAACTCCAATTACCTTAACATTGGGGTTGAGCATTTTAGCCAAGGTTGCAACACCGGCTAACAAACCACCGCCGCCTACCGGAGCCAGGATGATATCCACCGTAGGTAAATCCTTAAAGATCTCCATCGCGATGGTACCCTGTCCCGTTGCCACACCCTCGTCATTAAAGGGATGGATAAAGGTATAGCCCTTTTCCTGGGATAATTGATGAGCATATTGGCAGGCCTCATCATAGACATTTCCATATAAAATCACCTCCGCACCATAGCTCTTGGTACGATTCACTTTAATTAGAGGTGTTGTGGACGGCATCACAATGATGGCTTTCGCTTGATAAAGCTTTGCTGCATAGGCAACTCCCTGAGCATGATTTCCTGCAGATGCGGTAATCAGTCCTCGATCTCTCTCTTCCTTGGTCAGAGTACTAATCTTATAATAAGCACCTCGAACCTTATAGGCACCGGTAAATTGCATATTTTCCGGTTTCAGATATACCTTGTTACCGGTGGTGCTGGAAAAATAGTCGCTGTATACCAGCTCTGTGCGCAGTATTACTTTCTTGACAGCTTCTGTTGCTTCCTCGAACTTATCTAATGTCATCATTACTTTAACCCTCCATCTACTTCTCACACGTTACTATTACTTCCTATTCATTCTGATCGAACAGGGCATTTATAAAATCCTCTGCATT
>JAEYXC010000143.1 GCA_023428655.1 Bacillota bacterium
GCTTCAAGGAGGACGGTCAGGTAATCGGCTCCAAAAAGGATCCGGAAGCCAGTATGTGGGTGAATCCTCAGTCTTGGGCAGTCATCAGCGGACATGCCACAAAGGAACAGGCTGAGCTGGCGCTGGAGAGTGTTCATAGAGAATTGAATACCAAGTACGGAGTTAGGACCATGGCTCCCTCCTATGTGGATCATGCCTTTGATGGAGCATTGGCAATCCTATTCAATCCTTCCACGAAGGAGAATGGCGGTATCTTCTCACAGCCTCAGGGATGGATTATACTTGCGGAAGCACTGATGGGACATGGGAACCGTGCTTATGAATATTTTACCGAGTGCTGTCCGGCCACACAAAATGATCATGCCGAGATCAGGGTCATTGAGCCCTATGCTCATGGACAATTTACCGAAGCAACCGACAGTCCCTTCTTTGGACGCTCCCATACTCATTGGTTAACGGGAACCGCCTCCACGGTAATGGTAGGAAGTGTAGAAGGTATCCTGGGTATGAGACCGGATCTGAACGGGCTTCTGATTGCTCCCAGTATTCCGAGTGAGTGGAAGGAGTTTGATATCGTAAAATGCTTCCGCGGGAAGACGCTGAACATTAAGGTTCAGAACCCAAATGGTGCTGAGAGTGGCTTTAGAGAGTTCTATGTGAATGGAGTGAAGCTTGATAAGAACTATCTACCGGAAAGTATGATGAAGGAAACCAATGAGATATTATTAGTAATGTAAGGATATATGACTATGATAGGGTGCCTTGATACAGAGCAAATGCTTCTGTGTCCGGGCACCTTTTATCTTCTTTCACTAGGACTTATGAAAATCAATTTGCTTTGATATTTGTTATTCTAGGATAGTTATGGTAAAATAAAAGTATAATAAAACTAAAATATGAATTATGACCTTAATCGATTGATAAAGTTGGAAGGGCACATATGGATGTCTTTGAAGTCAGAAGTGTTTTTGGAGAGTGCTATGATTGATAATAAAGATAAAGTAAATGAAATACTGGAGCAAGCTAGATCCATTACGGTAGATCCACAAAGAGCTTACGAAATGTGTAAAGAAGCCTACGACCTGTCCGTAGCTTATCATTTGGAGCCGGAGAAAGGATACTCCTTGATCGGAATGGCTTTAGCCTGTAGAGCAAAAACGGACATCAGTTTAATGCTGGATCATTCCTATAAGGCACTTGAGCTGTTTGAGGAACTACATATACCGGAGGGACAGGTCAGAGCTTTGAATTTGATCGGGATTGCCTATTATTATAATTCGGAATATGAGCAAGCCCTTGGCTATCTGTTTGAAGCACAGGATATCGTGGAGGTTTATAAGGACAATTACATGTTAAGCTGTATTTTGAACAATATAGCCGAAGTGATGCGTGAATCCATGAAATATGAAGAGTCCTTGGAATATTATTATCGTGCTCTGCAGCTTAGTTCAGAAATAAACTCCAACTTAAATATTGCATCCGTCCTGGGGAACATTGGTGAGATCTACTTTATTCAAAATAATATGAATGAGGCAATGGAATGTTTCTCGCAAAGCTATCAGATTCTACTGAACGAGATGGACCGAATTCAACTGGCAGAGATCGAGAATAAATTCGGCAAGCTGCATTTGATCTGTGGTAATCATTCCGAAGCCAAAAAATATTTCTTCTTGGCACTGAATCGCTTGGAAAGTGTTAATAATAAATTCTATGAGATTGATGTTCTTCTTAATATCGCACAGCTTATGCGTCTTACCGACCGTAAGGCGGCCTTATATTTTTTGGAAAGAGCAATGCAGTGTGCGGAGGATATCAATGCAAAAAAGAAGCTCAGTAATGTATATAAGGCGATGGCGGATTATTTCGAGGATATCAGTGAGTATAAGGATGCTTTGACGTTCTATAAAAAATATCATAACATTGAAAATGAGATATCTGTAGCAATCATAGGAAATAAGTTCGAGGCTCTGAAGTTGGAATTAGATCATTATAATGAAAAACATAATGCTTTAGAGACAAAAATGATTAATACAAGACTGGAAATGGAGATCATCCGGCAGAAGAATGAGCTTGAGAGAATTCAGGAGTTAAACAAGCATCTGGAGGAAAAGGCATATTTGGACGAGCTGACCGGAATCTCCAACCGAAGACACCTCAATAATCAATTACAGAGGATTTGGGAAAATACAGAATATAAGAGTCGAACAATAACACTTTTTATGATAGATATCGATAATTTTAAGAAGTTTAATGACTGCTGGGGACATATCGAGGGAGATAAATGCCTTATAAAAGTCGCAGAGTGCATTAGTAAAATTCAGAGATCACAAAATGATGTTTTTGGAAGGTATGGCGGAGAAGAATTTTTATATTTTTCATTAAACAGAAGTTTAGAAGAAGCGGAAGAGTTAGGAAATCGATTACGATGTGAGATAGAAAAACTCTCTCTGATATATATGAAGAATAATAAGCAGTGTGCCTTAACAATCAGCATAGGCGGAGTATGGGGCAAGCTATGCGATTTTAATAATATTTATGAATTAATTCAAATAGCCGATCGGGAGCTCTATCATGCTAAGGCCTCCGGGCGCAATAAGGTAATCATTAACAGGGATAAATCAACTTAATTAGTTACCGATTTTAATTGGGGGTTAAGCGTTCATGCTACATAATCGATTAATACGGAGCTGTTCGAGGCATGTACCTCCTCGGAGTATTCCATATATCAATTGCCGGACATTTTGCTATTTGTAAGATACGATGAGAGGATTTTAATCGTTCTTATCTAACAAATCAGCAATCTGTCCGGCAATCTGTATGTTAGGGCTGAATGGCCCGGTGTAACTGCTCCATAGCCCTGACTAAAGTCTGCCTCTGGCAAGCAATATTAATTCGTTCAAAGCCTTCACCCTCCGGTCCGAAGATGTGACCGGGATCCAACCATAGACCTGCTTTATGGACGATCAGGTCCTCTAGTTCCTTTCTTGTTAGCTGTAGTGCTCTAAAATCTAGCCAGATCAGATAAGTCCCCTGCGGTTCAATCAGTTTAATCATGGGAAGCTTCTCCTCTAAGTAATTACGTACATAATTCAGATTTCCAAGTAAATATTCCTTTAATTGTCTAAGCCAGGGCTCGCCGTATTGATAGGCAGCCTTACAAGCGGCCAATCCAAGGGTGTTCAGTTGGCTATAACCGCTTTTAGCGATTTCAAGCTTCATCCTTTTTCGCAGCTCCTCATTTTGGATAAAGATATTCGATATCTGCAGACCGGCAAGATTAAAGGATTTACTGGGGGCGGTACAGGTGATCGTGTTTTGGGCAAACTCTTCGCAGATATTTGAAAAAACAATGTGTTCATAGCCGGGATAGGTAAAATCACAATGTATCTCATCGGATACGATGATGACCTTATATTTCAGACAGATGTCGCCTAGACGAGTTAACTCATCCTTCGTCCAGACTCTGCCCACGGGGTTATGGGGATTGCATAGAAGAAAAAGCGTTACCCCGTTATTTACAATCTTCTTCTCAAAATCGTCGAAGTCGATGGAATATTGATTGTTTTGATGTACCAGAGAATTCACTACCACTCTTCGGTCGTTGAGGCGTATTGTCTCGGAGAAGGGATAGTAGACCGGTTGTTGAATGAGAACTGAGTCCCCTTCCTTTGTTAAAGCTCTGACCGCCATTGTGATGGCAAAGACGACACCGGGAGCCTTGATCAGCCAATCCTCCTTCGTATCCCACCCGTATTTCCCATAGAACCAATTATGTACTGCTTCAAAATAGTCCTGTTTCACTTCGCTGTATCCGAATATTCCGTGCTCTACCGCCAGGTGGATCGCTTCCTGAACCTCTCGCGGAACGGGAAAGTCCATATCAGCCACCCATAAGGGGAGAATATCAGCGGGTTTTCCGCGCTCTATGGCAAAATCATATTTTATGGAATTAGTATTCCTCCGATCGATCATACGGTCAAAATTATAGTCCATGTGTCTTCTCCTTTCTACTGCTCCAATTCTTCAAAAGCCTGGGTTAGGTCGGTAATTAAGTCGTCAATATCCTCGATACCTACGGATAGACGTAGTAGGGTATCGTTAATCCCCTTTGCTGCCCGTTCCTCCTCCGGAACATCGGCATGGGTCTGGAGCAGAGGATAGGTAATAAGACTCTCCACCCCTCCAAGACTTTCTGCATATTGTATGAGACGGACCTTACGCAGAATGCGCACTGCAGTCTGTGGTGTATCGACATGAAAGGAGATCATGCTGCCAAATCCTCTGGCCTGCTTTTGATTCACTTCATACCCCGGATGACACGGTAAGCC
>JAEYXC010000161.1 GCA_023428655.1 Bacillota bacterium
CCGGTAATTGTCATGTATATGTGGATGAACATGCTGACCTCACCATGGCCCTTGATATCATTGATAATGCTAAGACACAGCGGCTCGGTGTATGTAATACCTGTGAATCCCTAGTTCTTCATGAAAAGATCCATAAGGAACTAATCCCATTGCTTTATGATCGGTTGCATGGGAAGGAGATTGAGATCCGAGGGGATGAACGTGCATGTGTAATGCATAGGGGCATCGTACCTGCCACTGAGGAGGACTATGCAACGGAATATCTGGATAAGATTATTTCCTTAAAGGTAGTCAATAGCATCGAGGAAGCAATTACACATATCAATTACTATAGTACGAAGCATTCGGAAGCGATCATAACCAAGGATTATGACCATGCGATGAAATTCTTGAATGAGATTGATTCTGCAGCAGTTTATGTCAACGCATCCACAAGATTTACCGATGGGAATGAGTTTGGTTTTGGAGCAGAGATCGGAATCAGCACTCAAAAGCTCCATGCAAGAGGGCCGATGGGGTTAAAGGCCTTAACAACAATCAAATATATTATATTCGGTAACGGTCAGATACGGCAATAGTATCATATTGGAATAGCAGTAAAAGGAGAGGATAAAAAAATGGAAGAAAAGAAGGTATATGATTTTCCTTCAGGGAATGGCTTTGGCAAATTTATGAAGCGATTTAGTAAGCTGATCGTCATTCTGGCTTTATTTATATTGGTAATCATTATAGCCACAAGTGCATTTTATGAGATTAAGGAACAGGAGCAGGCGGTTGTAACCACCTTCGGAAAGGCACAGACCGTGGGTACAGCTGGCTTACACTTTAAGATACCCTTCATACAGAAGGTTCATAAGGTCGATACAACCATTAAAAGCTTAACCATAGGGTATGATTTGGAAACCAATGCGAAAAACGAGCGGGAATCCATGATGATTACCAAGGATTTCAATTTTGTTAATGTTGACTTTTATCTGGAGTATAGAGTATCGGATCCGGTAAAAGCATTATATGCTTCCGAGGAGCCGGTGACGATACTTAAGAACATAGCGCAGAGCAGTATTCGTATGATCGTTGGTGGTTATGATGTCGATGATGTTATTACTACCGGAAAGATAGAGATCCAGTCTGCCATAAAGACCTCCATTTTGGAGAAGCTTGAAAAGCAGGATATCGGAATTCAATTAGTGAATATTACAATTCAGGACGCGGAGCCGCCGACAGCTGCCGTTATGGAGGCCTTCAAATCTGTTGAGACAGCAAAGCAGGGTAAGGAAACCGCAGTAAATAATGCGAATAAATATCGAAATGAGCAGCTGCCTCAAGCAGAGGCTCAGGTGGATAAGATACTTCAGAATGCACAGACAACGAAAACCCAAAGAGTGAATGAGGCATATGCCGAGGTATCCAGATTTAATGAGATGTATGAGGAATATCTGAAATATCCGCTGATAACGAAGCAACGTATGTTCTATGAGGCGATGGAGGATGTTCTTCCGACACTGAAGGTTATTATCGACAGTGGAGATGGAAATATTCAAAAGCTATTGCCCTTGGATAATCTGATGGAAGGAGGTACCAGATAATGAAAAAAGCAAAAAAATTATCCGGAATACTAATACTTCTAATTATTATTGTAGGTATTATCACATTGTTTTCAGCAACGATTGTTACAAGAGAGAATGAATATACCTTGGTAAAACGCTTTGGTAAAATTGAACGAGTTAACAGTGAGGCAGGCTTATCCTTTCGGACACCTTTCATTGAGACCGTCGATGTGTTACCCAAGAACATTCAATTCTATGATATGGAGGAATCGGATGTTATAACCATGGATAAGAAGACCATGGTAGCTGACAGCTATGTTCTATGGAGAATTAAGAGTCCGATTCTCTTCGCGCAAACCTTGAATTCCTCCGTTGCTGCGGCAGAGGGCAGAATTGATTCCATCGTATATAATTCCATGAAGAGTGAAATCAGTAGTCTTTCCCAAGCCGATGTAATCAGTGGCAGGGATGGTGAATTAAATATCGCTTTCATGGAGAATATCGGCTCCTCCCTGGAGTCTTACGGAATTGAGCTGATTTCCGTAGAGACTAAGCATCTGGATCTTCCCAGTGATAACAAAAATGCGGTATTTGAGCGTATGATATCGGAGCGCGGACAGATTGCTGCTACCTATACGGCGGAGGGTGAATCAGAGGCTCAGAAGATTCGCAACACAACGGATAAAGAGGTGGCAATCAGCATCTCCAATTCCGAGGCAGAAGCTGCAAAAATTATTGCAGAAGGTGAATCCGAGTACATGAGAATTCTATCGGAAGCATACTCCAACGAATCGAAAAGTGAGTTCTATACCTTCATTCGTTCCCTTGAGGCGGCTAGAGCTTCCTTAAGTGGTGAGGATAAGACCCTGATATTGTCAAAGGATTCTCCCATTGCAAAGATATTCTATGATGTAAAGTAAGTAGAGTGTTCTGATATATAAGACATTAACCATAGAAAGACGGTTAAGCTACCGAACGAGTAAGCCCGGTAAAGGCGCCTCGATTGGTTGCATAATCGTCTTTCTTTTTAGAGTCTAAGGGATTGTTGCATTAGCATGTTATAAGGGAAGGAAAGAACAACGATGCATCCCTCACACACAGGTTGACGGACATCTTATTGTTTTGTATGCCATTAATAAAACCAACAGCTCCTTATAGAAGCTCTAGACATTCTATCTATGTTAGTCATAAAAATAAAATCGAGTCATATAATGTTGTGATGAATAAATTTGGTAAGGTGTTATCATGATCATTAATCTTGGAGAACCTGAATTTCTTTATGATAAATTTATCCGGTACACAAAAAAGCTTGCACAGCAATATGACCGCTTACTTAAATATGTCACGATTGGAGAGTCCACAGACAATCGTGATATTATTTTATTAGAGCTGGGCTTAGGGCAGAAA
>JAEYXC010000204.1 GCA_023428655.1 Bacillota bacterium
TGCATGTGTTAGGCACGCCGCCAGCGTTCATCCTGAGCCAGGATCAAACTCTCATGTTTAAGTTTTTGATCCAGTCAGATAAACGTTAGCCTTGATCAATCATTTCTGATTAATCGTTACAACCAAATGGTTGTTCAAGCAATCCTGTTATCTTTACTGTTTTTGTGGTTGTATCTGTTTCCAGATACGGTTCGTTGATATATCATTACAATATATCATAATGAAAATTTCTCTTAGTTCGAAGTCCATGTGGAACTTCGAGTTTTTTAGAATTTTCAGGGTTGTTTCACTGTTCAATTATCAAGGTTCATTTTGTGTCTTCGGCTTAATTTTTATTGTTTCTTATCTCGCCGACAACTTTTATAGTTTAACACATCCGCTTCATTATGTCAACCACTTTTTTATTTTTTTATTTCTCATCTTCCAGTCGTGGTTGCCGTTCTTCAGCGGCGAAGATCATTCTACAATGTAAATCATAAAATGTCAACACCTTTTTTCAACTTTTTTCGAGCCATTTTCTGCCATATAGCAACCCGCAAATTCAGGGTTATTCATAAGCCGTAAGGAGCAGCCTCGACCTTACCGTATTCACGCCTCCTTCTGCCCATACATAAACCTCCACGATTTGCTTTCACGAGAAAAGGGCTGTGTTACCAAGTATAGTCTTGGCAACACAGTCCTTTAATATACATTATGATATCAAATTCTTTCTATTATCACTTCTGAACCAGATGCACCGCAAAGCCACCGAAGTCAGCGTTCAGATAAATTGCAACCAGCTTATTGTTCTTATATTTCTTACTCTCTTCATTAAAGGTATAACCCCTTTGCTCCAGATGATAGATTGCGCGATCAATATAGTTAGTCATAATTGCAATGTGACCATTCCTGCCAAGATAAGGTGTCTTCATTAATTCGATTGCAGTTCCCATGAAAATAGAGCTGCTTCCATCGTTTTTTGCAAAGCCGAATGCACCACCGAACAAGTCTGCAACTTGGTTCGCTTCCGTCTCATTCTCCATATTAATTCCCACATGGCGTAACTCAAAGCCCAGCATTAATGCAACTGCCTGCTTTGTTAATGCGGCAATTTTATCAAAATCCCCCGCCTTAATCAACTCATCACTGACCATCCAACTACCGCCACAGGCAATAATCTTAGGAAAATCCAGATAGGAGATTAAGTTCTTCTCACTGATACCACCGGTTGGCATGAATTTCATGTTTACATAAGGCGCTGACATTGCTTTAATCATTGGTAACCCACCTGCCGCCTCTGCCGGGAAGAATTTCACTACCTCAAGGCCTAGTTCTATAGCAGCTTCTATATCACTGGGATTCGTACAGCCGGGGGTAATCGGAATATTCCTCTCAACACAATAACGTACTACCTTAGGATTCAGCCCAGGACTTACAATAAAGGTTGCACCTGCTGCTACCGCTGCGTCTACCTGTTCCGTAGTCAGTACAGTTCCTGCACCAATCAGCATATCCGGATAAGCTCGTCTCATAAGACGTATGGATTCCTCCGCTGCTGCAGTACGGAAGGTAATCTCTGCGCAAGGAAGGCCGCCCTCTACTAGTGCTTTCGCTAAGGGCACTGCATCCTTTGCATCCTCCAGCTTAATTACGGGTACAATACCCATCCTTTGAATCCTACTCAGCATGTCATTCATCTTTCATTCTCCTCCTGAATCATAAGTATGTAATTCACCCTATTTATAATAATATCTTCGTTGCCCCGGTAATAAATTTCAATAAAATATTATTGTTATAAATAATACTTAGCACTTCATTTTCACCTACCAGCTTCAGTACCGATTGTCCAAATACCGTACTTCCAAAGATGTTCAACAAAATAAAGAACAGCCACACCATAATCAATCCATGTACTAAGCCGGCTAACAATCCGGCGGTCTTATTGACCTGATTGAGAAGGGGGAGCTTACTGATGAGATCCAAGGCCATAAAGATCACCCATAAAATAATCAGGATTGCAATAAAGGTTACAATAAAGGAAAGGGAGTTAATGATCACTCCGGTCAGATACCTGCTGACATACTGCTTAAAGCTATTGATCGCCATATCCTTATAGCTCTCTGCTGTATTATTCTTAAGCAGTCCCTCCTTGATTGATTTTGGTACCGAAAGACCTTCGATGGCTTCGGATTGCTCCTCTTCTACTATCTCCTCCTCGCCAAAAGGAAGCAGCTTTTCCACTTTAGTGGCAATGCCATTGTAGAATTTCTCATTCCCATTCATATAATTCTTCACCATTGGACTAATCCATAGCGTTAGAACTAGTGCAAGGATTAGTGATATCAATGAGAATACTGTTTTGATAAAACCAACCCTCATACCGATGATTGCATTACCCACCAATATAATTAATACAACTACTAATAACCAATTCATAAATCTCTCCCTTTCGTTACCCTTTTCTAATCATAAGAAGCAAAGGTACCGCTTATTCCACCAGATTGATCTGAGCAATTTCTTTATCGCTAACATAGTAATATCGATCCATTTCATTAACCGGATACAAAGCCAGAATATTACTGTCAAAGGTGTAGCTGAATTTTATGGTGCCATTAATCTTCATCACAATACAGGAGGTGTTATCATACATAATGATCTCGTTGTCTGCCAGATAGATCTGCTTATAATCAAAATCCAGCTTCTTATCAAGGACCTTCTCCCCCCTAAGATTATATAGAATCAGGTTACGATAACCCGATTCCCCTGCGTCAAGCACCACACCAACATACTCACCATTATGTAAAATACTATCTATTCTATTCTCAAAGCTAATCTCCTTCACCATATTGGGCATCTCGGCATACTCAAACAGCATAAAACCATTTTCTCTAAAAATGCAGGCCGCATCGTTATTATTAAAGAAAACTCTTGGTGCGATAATTCCGTCAAATTTGTATGCCCCGACCAAATTATCAACCCAATTCTGTCCTACCTCACCAAAATTATAGAAGGTCGCGATTCCGACTAATTCTCCCGTTGTTACCGACAGATAGCTGGTAATCAGCTTCTCTCCATCATCGGAGAAGGTGATATCAATGGGATATCCATTCTCAATCACATTTGTCGCCATCTCAACAAGCATGGTACCGTCAACATCATATATGATGATTGAATTTTCACCTTCCGTCTCCATAAGTGCTGCTACCACACCTTTTTTTGATATCTCCACTTTAATAATATTGTGAATTGTTGAGATCCCTCCGGCGACACCTTTCCCATCAAATATCTTAAGTGAGGTTCCACCCTGATCCGCAATCACGGCATACTCACCGCAGACATCTGCCTGTGGTTTATTCATCTCATAGGAACCGTTCCATTTCAGCTTACCCTCTTTATCGATAGCGGTAGCACCATCCTTACTATACTTGAGCACACCTCCATTGTAGCGAAGATACTGGGCTCCGGATTCCTCTGTGTTTTGCAGCGTCTTTAACACCTCATAGCTCTGATAATTTTTATTGTTCAGATTATATATATAAATACCGCCCCCGATCAATAGTGCGATAATCGCAATAACTACAACAAAGCCACGTCTTCTTCTTACTCTTTTCTTACGGCTTCCATAGTCTCTGATCGATTGTACTTCATTGTTTTTTGCCATAACCTACTCCCCTGTTTTTTACTTTAAGGTGATTATAACTCATTTGAACTCAAAAGAAAAGATGCCGTTATGATAACCCTTTATTGAACAATAAAGAGTATAACACAGAGCGGCAACTTAAAAATATCTTTTTCTTATATTGAATGTAATCCCTGCAGTTGGGCCTTTCCGAGCTCTATTTTCGAATGGAATATCTTCTTCACACGATTATGGAACAATAAGCTTCTGTCCTACATAAATCAAATCCTGGTTCGTGATGTTGTTTAATTCCATAATCTGATTCACTTTGGTATAGGTCTTATATAATTTGTAGCTGATTCCTGCAAGAGAATCCCCATCAACAACGATGTAATAGTTCACTTGCTTCTCATTTTGATCCGATCCCTTTACCGGCTTAGCTTCCTCCTTCGTCGCTTCCTTGGCAGGCTCTTCCCCGGAAGTCTCTTCCTTATCCTCCTGCTGCTTGTCCTCTTGCTTTATGACTTCCTGCTTTCCATCCTCTTCACTCGCATCCTCCAGAGGCTTAACATCACCGGGAACCACTTCTACTTCCAGTTTGTCTTCCCCCTCCTTAGTCTCGTCTAACGCTGCTCCGGTTTCTTCATCGCTTAAGTCAGAGGCCTGTCCTCCAATTACAGAGGTTTGGGAATCAATCGCATCCACCATCCGATCCTTTGCTACAATGGTCTGTACCTCTTCCATATTCTGTGACAGATAATTCAGTGTATCCTGCATACTCTTCATCTGATCATAATTATTTAAGATTGCGGCTCCCACCACCAATACAATAACTGCAAGTAGCGTTCCTGCCGCATACATAAGTCTGGTAATACCCCTGCTTTCTTCCTCTACAGGCTTTTTGCTCTGAAGAACGGTACGTACCTCTCTGGATACCCTATCATCATAATTCAGTTCAATACTTTTTGGCTCCCTATGCTCTATCATATAGGTCTGCATTTCTTCGTTCTTCTCATAATATATATAATAACCATCCAGCTTCGTAAGTCGGTTATTCTCAAAGCTATAGAAAGCCTCCTCCTTCTCCAGGTTATCGAAGGTGAACAGAGTCTTGTCCTGCCCGGCAAAATTATCAAGGTGAGCTTTTGTAATCTTCTCCTTATCCTCAAGCAGATAACCCGGCCCGCCGATGAACCAGCCAACAATTTCGGTTTCTACAAAATATTTCTTAATCTCTTCATAGACCTTGGACCAGATATCATTGGAGAAGGTAGTCTCTGATGACATATCAATATCACTGACCTCCACAGCCCCTGATATGAATATATTACGGTTATTCTCAAGACGAATAC
>JAEYXC010000343.1 GCA_023428655.1 Bacillota bacterium
GAATTGAGATATTTTTGGTTTTAAGCGGATCTTTAACGATTATTGTAGAATCAGAGACCTTTCACTTATCGGAGGATGATATCATTCTGATCAACAGTAATCAGGTACATGAAATTGTCAGCAAGGACAATGTTACGGTTGTTCTTCAAATTAACTATGGCTTTTTTAAGAAATGGTTGGATGAAAACTCTTATTTCCATTGTAATTCGACAATCTATCACAATACCTCTAAGTACGTGGAGCTCAAAAGAATAATCGCTCAATTAATCTATGTTAACTACAATGCGACGGAACACAATGACCTACTGACCATTTCACTGGCTTACCAGATTGTTTTGGAATTGATAAAGAATTTTAGCGGCTATGAGCAAAATCAGTTAAGTCAGAATTCGAAGCATTTGCAAAGGCTCCGGACCATCATTCAATATCTGAATACAAACTATATGGAGAATATCACCCTGGAGCAGATTGCAGAGAGGGAGTTTTTATCTCCATCCTACTTCTCGCACTTTTTCAAGCTTAACATGGGTGTTAGCTTCTTTAATTATCTGACGGGTATTCGTATGAATCATGCTGTGAATGATTTAATTTCTACCAATCTTACCATGGAACAGATTGCGGCCAATAACGGCTTTGCCAACAGCAGATATTTTGTGGACTGCTTTAAGAAGAAATACGGAATGCTGCCAAAGGAATATCGTAAGGAACGAAAAAAGGGGCTGTCCGATAAGAAGCCCAACACACTAGCTAATCAGTATTACAAGGGATATCTGGTAATGGAGCAGTTGGACTATCTGAATAAGCTGGGAGAGTATCTGGATAACAAGAGTACGAAGAAGCCGAGTAATCTGATTCGTAAGGTCCCCAGTAAGCTGGTAGAGGTAAGGGCGGATGAATATAAGAAGAAGCTGGTTCATACCTTCAAGACCTTTACCGGGGTGGGAAAAGCAAAAGAGATGCTTATGGAATGCGTACAGAAGGAATTAATCCAGCTGCAAAAGGAAGTAGGATTTCAGTATGTCAAATTTCACGGGCTTCTTGATGATGGGATGATGCTATATAATGAAGATCGACAGGGAAGGCCATATCTTACCTATCGTTATGTTGATGAGTTGTTTGATTTTTTGATGTCAATTAAATTGAAGCCGTTAATTCAGCTCTCCTTTATGCCCAGGCAGCTTGCTAAGAATCCGGACAACACAATCTTCTACAATCCTTCGATACTAAGTGAGCCCAACAATATTGCAAATTGGGAATACCTCATAACGGAGCTTACCATGCACCTGATTGATCGATACGGGCTTGAGGAGGTACGAACCTGGTTGTTCACCTTCTGGAATGCTCCCTTTCAATCCTATATCTTTGCCTTTGAGAATGATGAGATCGCTTTTGAGCTTTATCGGATTACTTATCAATGTGTTAAGAAATGCGATCAGCAGCTGCAGTTCGGAACACCCTCCTATGGCTCCTTCGATTTTGCACGCAGTGACTACTATGATTTTATAAGAAGGTGTATTGAGGCGGACTGCGCTCCGGACTTTTACAATATTCACTGCTATCCGGTAAAAACCTCCAATATTCCCGAGATGATGACCTTGGGGGGGATTAAAGCGGAGTATACCGAGAATGATAAAATGATTTTATCGGAAAACCCGGATTACATGGCAGAAATTCTGTCAATCATTAAAGAAAACCTGCTTCCACTTCCGAAGCTTCCTATTTATATAACGGAATGGGCTTCCTCCGCTTCCCATAGAGATTGGCTCAATGATACCTGCTATCGATCTTCCTATATTGTGAAAAATATTCTGGAGAATTATGATGAAGCAAACAGCTTTGGTAACTGGTGTCTGTCGGATACCCTGGAGGAGCTGCCCTATGATAATGATCTGTTCCATGGGGAAATGGGATTATTTGCATATCACGGGATTAAAAAGCCGGCCTATTATGCATTCCAATTTCTGAACAAGCTGATGGATACCTTGGTTGATCGCGGGGATGGTTACTTTATTACGACGAATCAAAAAGGTGATTATGCAATTCTGCTCTATAATTACATACATATCTCGCCGCTGTATTGTCAGGGGATATTATTTAATGTAACATTTTTGGAACGGTATAACGCTTTCGTCAATCCAGACCCCTGTGACTATGAGTTCTCTATGACCAACACTTCCAATGGAAAGTATATGCTGACGGAGCATATTGTCAACAGGGACCATGGCAGTGCCTTTGATGAATGGATACGAATGGGTGCACTGCCTCTATCCAGCGAGGAGGAAATTAGTGTATTGAAGGGACGCTCCATGCCATTGATCACTAAATCCGAATTAGAGGTAACGGGAAATTACCTAAATTATTATGCACAGTTAAAACCTCATGAGATCCGATTAGTCTTAATTAAGAAGCAGCGATCCTGATTTTGCAAGGATAAATCATGTTTATGGTAGGGATTAACAAGGAAATAATACTTTGCTTTTGGATGGTTTTGTACTAATATGTATTAGGGACTTCTTCGTATCGGAACAAAGCAAGTCCTCCTAAAGGAAGATGCATTTTCTTCACTCTAGTCGGGAAGGAAGTAGGAAGGATGAAAATAGGAATTTTTGATTCGGGCATTGGTGGGCTGACGGTTCTCCATCAGGCACTGCTCACTTTGCCGAAGGAAGATTTTATCTATTATGCGGATACGGATCATGTGCCTTATGGTACAAAGAAGAGAGAAGAAATCATCCGCTATGTTGACCAGGCAGTGGAATTTCTGGTAGGCAAGGGCGTTAAGGCTGTCGTTATCGCATGCAATACGGCAACCAGCACTGCCATCGATTATGTACGAAGGAAGTACACACTCCCAATCCTTGGGATGGAGCCGGCGGTAAAGCCTGCTGTAGCAAACAGCAATGGCAAGAGAGTGATGGTTATTGCTACCCCGATCACTGTGAAGGAAGAGAAATTGCGTAACCTGATTGAACAAGTGGATGACAATCACCGTGTTGATCTTCTGGCATTACCCGGACTAGTTCGGTTTGCTGAGGCTGGATTGTTTGAAGGAGATGAGGTAGAGCAATATCTGAGGCAGGAGCTGAGTACCTATAAACTGGATAATTATTCGGCATTGATCCTTGGCTGTACTCATTTCAATTATTTCAAAGACTCCTATCGTAAGATTTTTCCCTCAGGGGTGGATTTTATTGATGGAAGTGTGGGAACGGTGAATTATCTGAAAAAGATTCTGGAAGAGAGGAAGCAGCTGGAGAACAATCACGGAATTGTTGAGTATTATATGTCCGGCAGACCGGTATATCGAGAAGAAGAGCTGGAGCGTCTGTCTATGCTACATGAGCGTTTGGACAAGATGATGAAATATTAATGATATATAAAATAGCGTGAAATTATTTCACGCTATTTTTTTGCTTAAATGTATTAACATTACTAAAATAGAGGGATGTTCCATACTCACTTCCATCGGTACCTTATATCATAGTGATGAGAAACCCAATCAATCCTCCTCCCAGAACAAGCCAGGCTGAGTTGATCCGGTATCGGAACACGAGGAATAGGGAGGAGGCGGCCAGTAAAATGGTGGGAAGATCAATTACTGCTTCAATAGCCAGCTTCCAGCTGACGACGGCCATCAGCCCCCAGGAGGCGACATTAATACCATCCAGCAGCCCGGAGATTATTGAGGAGCCTCGTAGCTTACTGATATAGGGATTCACTATGCCTACGAGGGCAAAGGCAGGTAAAAAAATAGCAATTGTGGCAAGGATTCCTCCCCAGCTGCCGTGGATGAGATAACCGATGAAGGTGGCAGTGGTAAATACTGGACCGGGGGTAATCTGCCCTACTGAGACAGCATCTAAGAGCTGCTTAGAGGTAATTACACCATAGCGCTCCACAAAATCCGATTCTAAAAAAGCCAGTAACACATACCCACTTCCATATAACACGGATCCGATCTTTAAGAAGGTAAGAAAAAGCCTCCCCAGTCCCAGTGCTTTATCCGGATCACCTTGGTTCAGCAGTTGGGATAGCTGTGATCCGGCGTATAAGGCGACGAAGGGGGAAACGCTTCTTAGACCGGTGCCATGACTTAGAAAGCGGGAGCGATTGGTATACAGCATCATCACAAGGCCTGCGGCAAATAAGAGGATTAGTTCATGTAAGCCTAGAAAGGATAATATAATAATGATGCCTCCGAGTATGCCAGTTGCCATGTTTTTGATAGCAGCCTGCCCCAGACGGATCAAGGCTTGAAGAATGATTGCTATAATAACGGGCTTAATACCGTATAGGATGCCGGTTACCTCGGGCAAGGTGCCAAACCGGTTGTAGAGAGTAGAGATCAACAAAATGATCAGCATTGCAGGCAGGATAAAGCAGCTGCCGGCCAGAATGAGGCCCCGCCAACCACCACGTTCCAAGCCAAGATGAATGGCCAGCTCTGTTGAATTGGGCCCGGGAAGCAGATTGGTGGCCCCGTATATATCTAGAAACTTATCTTTTTCCAGCCATTTTCGTTTGCTGACAATCTCATCCTCCATCATTGCTACATGAGCTGCTGGACCGCCGAAGGCTATAGTCCCCAGCTTTAGAAAAACGAGAGCAATTTCCTTTAGCCGATTACGCTGATCCTGTTTTGATAGGGTGGCATATTCACTTCTTATTTTTTTCATAGAACACCTCATTTCTAACGAGCTTTATAATCTAATTCACACAGGCTCATAAATTCCATTAAAAACAATCGTGGTATCTTAAAATTATAGCCTACTCCGGTGATTAGAAAAAGAGTATTTATGTTAAATTCTTGTATAATTATGGGTATTGGCTTCTATTAGTTATCAAGGGTTCAGTCGAACCGCGAGGCAGGTGGCCTTTTTGTATGAAACTAGATATAGATTATTCTGGAAGAGCTTCAATATATCTGGGGGTTATATTAAAAATAGTAATGTTACTTATTAATTTTGCTAAATTGAAAAAAGTCGAAAGACAAGATAAGATAAGTGTGAAAATAAAAGTAATTTTTCGCTTCCAAGACTGGGAACAAAGTGTGCATGGCATGCTTGCAACAAAAGAGCGAAATGGGAAAATATGAGGAGTAATCAAATGCAGCTATTAAAAGAGAGAATTTTGAAGGATGGCAAGGTTCGTTCCGGCAATGTATTGAAGGTGGACAGCTTCTTGAATCATCAAATGGACATC
>JAEYXC010000356.1 GCA_023428655.1 Bacillota bacterium
GCCTTCTCGACATCATTTCCTGCTGCCTGTAATAGCTTAGAAATAACACTTTCCACATCATCTCCAATGTAGCCGGCCTCCGTCAAGGAAGTAGCGTCGGTGATCGCCAGGGGAACATTCAGAAGCCTCGCCAGAGTTTTCACCAGATAGGTCTTACCGCTACCGGTGGGTCCGATCATCAGCATATTGGATTTCTCAATCTCCACCTCCGGGTCAGCCCCATTACCAATTCTCTTATAGTGGTTATATACTCCAACGCTTATGACCTTTTTTGCATGCTCCTGTCCAATAATGAAATCATCCAGGCTTGCCTTGATTACATGTGGTGAAGGAATGCTCTTTCGATCAAAAGCCTGCGGCTTGTTATCCTCCTCCGTCTTTTTCTTCTTCAGCTTCTGCGTATTCGGAATATCATTTTGCAGACCTCCAAGATTAAGAATGCTTGGATTCAAGCCCATCATCTGCATATACGGATTGTCGGTCTTATTAATTGCATCAAAGGTCTTTTGCATACAGTCGGAGCAAATGCTGATCTGATTTGGTATGTGTATCATCTTACCAACCTTGCTCTCCGGTCTTCTACACAGATAACAGATCTCCTCATAATCGCTATGATCCTTATGCTCCTTCTTATGTCCCTGATCATCCTTATCAAGGGTGTCCTTTATATCGTCTATATTATCATCAAAATTATTACCCATCTTATCCTCCATTAAGCCTTCCGGCGATTCATATAAAAAGAACACCTCTGTGTCTTTTCCATGAAATTGTTATTTCAATATTATAGCTTATAAGCCCTTATCACACAATAGCGTAACCTTAAAGCTTTCATTAATATTTGCTAAACTGAGGAAGGGGATGCACCGTTTCATGCATCCCCTTCCTTATTGCTTATTATGACAACATCGATAATCTGTGCATTCCACTAAAATAAATGTTTGATTGTTAATCCAAGATGCCTTTGGTTACTCCTGGGAAGCTTCCAGATTTGGATTCTTACCCAGGGTCACAGTAATCTTACCCTCCTGATATTCACTGGCAGATTTACGCATATAGGTAATGGTTACCTCAGCTCCAACCCTCTTACTAGTTACATAATCACGTAGCTGAGTGATTGCGGTTATTTCAATATCATCTGCCTTTATGATAATATCGCCCGGCAATAAGCCTGCCTGATCCGCTGCTCCATCCTTCGCCAATTCATTAATAAATACTCCGATTGGCATATTATAATATGAAGCTACATCCTCGGTTACATCATTGCCCACAATACCCAAGTAGCCCTGTTCCTCTTCTGAAAGGATTTCACGGCTCATCAGCTCGTTGATGATGGGTATGGCTCTGGAAATTGGTATGGCATACCCCATGCCTTCCACTTCATTGGAAGCATATTTAACCGTATTAATTCCGATTACCTCACCATTCACATTAAGCAAAGCACCGCCGCTGTTACCTGGATTAATCGCTGCATCCGTCTGTAGCAGAATCATCTTGTTGGAGGTATATCCATCCGATACCGACACCTCGCGGTCCTTTGCACTGATATAGCCGACCGTTACAGATTG
This sequence comes from Bacillota bacterium, assembly GCA_023428655.1. Taxonomy (GTDB): domain Bacteria; phylum Bacillota; class Clostridia; order Lachnospirales; family Lachnospiraceae; genus Mobilitalea. The sequence goes on from JAEYXC010000356.1 coordinate 1,566, forward strand.
ACCATATCCAAGGGCATTTCCTATGGCGATTGACATCTGTCCTACCTTTACTCCATCGCTATTGCCAAGCTTTGCAATCTCGATTGCGTCTAAGGTAGCCTTCTCCATCGTCGCAATATCCACGCAGACAACAGCAAGATCAGCCTTTGCATCCGTTCCTTTGATGATTGCGTCCGCTTGAGATCCGTCAATAAAGGTTACCTTTATTTTGTCCGTCCCCTCAACCACATGATTATTGGTTGCGATCAATAATTCCTTTTCATTCTTACCAACAATAAAACCGGAACCGCTTCCTTCAACCTCCTGACTAAAGGGCTGACCAAACCAATTCGTGGTTTGTGTTACAGTACTGTTGATGGACACAATGGACGGCATGGTCTGATCTACAATGTCACTGATTGTGGATTTATTCTCTGTTTGTACAGCACCAGCCATGGTATAGCTAATCTCATATTTCGATCCGCTATCCTCTGCTTGATTCAGATTATAAATCAGTCTGCTGGAGGCAGCCTCCGGATTAATTCGATAATAGAGCTGCCCAAAGCCAAAGAAGCTAAGTCCTGCAATCACACCAAAGCAAATTGCCTTCGTCATAAACTTTAACCCTTTGTTCATCGGCTTGCGCTTCTTCTTCGGCTTACTCTCCTGTGTTGTACCTGGGTTATTCCCATAACCCCAGGAATTTGTATTAGGATTGTAATGGGAATAAGCATTGGTATAATTCGCATAAGGGTTATTGGAATAAGGATTATTCGAATAAGAATAGTCCTGATTGGTGTTCGTTCCACTCTGTTGATTGGTTGAATTTTGATTCGTCGAATATTGATTTGATGAATATTGGTTCGCTGAATTTTGTTCCGTTGCACCTGATTGTGCTCCACCGGGAACGTTCTCTGCCCAAAAGCTATATTCCGGCATTCTATTGTTGGGGGATTGATTATTATTTATGTTGTTACCATTCATATTTTGATCATTGTTCTCGTAATCTGCCATTTGAATTCTCCTTTCTATTGATAAAAATATCTAATGCATCCGATCTTATCGGTATATTGTTCTTAAATTGAAGAAGATTTTCGTTTCTGTCTCCCTTCATTGTATCGGATTAATTGATTATATTCTATAGTTTAGCATTAGTTTGTGTTTAGTTTGTGAAAAATTTTTATATTATTAATGAAAACTCTACACAAACTATAGGTAACGGAAAGTCGGAAAGCCTTCTCAATAGTAAGACACAAAGCAGGCATTTAACACACACTGTCCTTAGTATTAACAAATAAAGAAAATACAGGCGTAACTCATTGTTCATAAATTCCTCATTAATACAATCTTAAGAAAAATTTTGTTGTTGAAATCGATACAATCATGTATTATATTAGAGAAGTTAATCCAAAGTAAAATCAAGCAAAGTAGGTGATGTAATGATTAAAGATAATCAAAAGATGTTCAACAGAATTCATGTGCTCATGGATGCCTGTATTATAGTTATTGCCTACCTTCTCACCTATTATCTTCGTTTTTATAGTCCTTTAACCAAGCTTTTTGTGTTTCTTCGGGTGGAGCAGGGTACCGGTTTTTACGATTTAGACGTTTATGCCATGAGGCTTATCTTTATTGTACCGTTGTATTTACTAATATATTACTTTGCCCATTTATATACTCCTAAGAGAGGCAAACGCAGATGGATTGAAATCGTAAATATTATAGCAGCAAATACCTTTGGCATTGCGTTCTTCTTCTCCTTCCTATATATCACCAAGGAATTTAATATCTCCCGATACTTTTTAGGCATTTTCTATTGCTTAAATATCCTTCTGAGTATTATTGCTCGAATGATCTTAGCACAGGCCTTGCGAGTAGCCAGACGTAAGGGCTACAATCTGAAGCATGTTATTTTGGTCGGTTATGGACATGCTGCCGAGGCCTATATTGATCGTATATTCGCCAATCCCCAGTGGGGTTATTACATCCATGGCATACTGGATGATAATATGGAGGTCGGAACAATATACAAGAAGGTACCAGTGATCGGAAGTATAACCCATTTAGAATCCTTTCTTACCAAGATGACCTTGGATGAAATTGCAATCACCTTAAGCGTAAACGAATATGAGAAGCTGGAGAGCATTGTCGCAATCTGTGAGAAATCCGGTGTCCATACAAAATTTGTACCTGATTATTATAGCTTCATTCCGACTACGCCTTACACCGAGGATCTATATGGTCTGCCCGTAATCAATATCAGAAATGTACCTCTTAGTAATACCTATAATCGTATCATAAAGCGTATCGTTGATATTGTAGGATCCGCTTTTGCATTAATTATCTTTTCAATACCGATGATTATCGTTTCATTAATCATTAAGTTTACCTCCCCCGGACCCGTCATCTTCTCACAGGTACGGATTGGGAAGCACAATAAGGAATTTAAGATGTACAAATTCCGCTCGATGGCACTTCAATCCGAGAAGGAAGAGAAGAAAGCCTGGACCACGAAGAGTGACCCGAGAGTAACCGGCATCGGCAAATTCATTCGTAAGACAAGCATTGACGAGTTCCCTCAGTTTTGGAACGTTCTCAAGGGTGATATGAGCCTTGTCGGACCCAGACCGGAACGTCCCTATTTTGTGGACAAGTTTAAGGAAGAAATACCAAGATATATGATTAAGCATCAGGTATCACCCGGGCTCACGGGTTGGGCTCAAATCAACGGCTATCGGGGTGACACCTCCATTCGTAAGCGAATTGATCACGACTTATACTACATTGAAAACTGGACCCTGGGTCTGGATTTTAAAATAATGTTTTTAACCGTATTTAAGGGCTTTATTAATAAAAATGCTTATTAAAGCCGCTTAACCAGAAAGGCAAGGACGAATCGTAATAATGGCAAAAGGAATGAAACCAAAGAAGAAAAAAGGCAAGCTACTAGCAATCCTGTTTATTGAACTCATTGTCATCCTACTAATCTTTGCAGCGATCTATTTTTATGACAAAATGAATCGCATTCAATTCGATGACAGCGAGAACAGCAGCATTCAGCTAAATGATGAAATTGAAATTGAAGGCTTTCGAAACATTGCGTTGTTTGGAGTTGACTCAAGAGAAAATGCGTTGAAGAAAAGTACCCATAGCGATACCATTGTGATCGCCAGTATTAATAACAAAACAAAGGCTGTGAAGCTGATCTCTATATACCGCGATACTTATGTCAATATCCCCGGAGAGGGCTATAACAAAATAAACGCCGCTTATTTTAAAGGTGGCTACTCCTTAGCACTTAGTACCATTAATACAAACTTCGATCTTGACGTCAAGGAATTCGTTACCGTGAATTTCTCCGCCATTGTCAATGTAATCGATATGCTTGGAGGAATTGAACTGGATATTACGAATAGTGAGTTAAAATATCTGAACGGATATGTTCGCGAGCTTAATCGAATTAATAAAACGAATGTATCCGGACTGAAAAGTGCCGGCACCCAGCTTGTTAACGGTACTCAGGCAACTGCTTATGCCCGTATTCGATATACTAAGGGTGGAGATTTTAAACGTGCCGAACGTCAGCGTATTGTTATCCAAAAGATATTTGATAAGGCAAAGAGCTCTGATTTATCCACGATCAATACCATTATTGATGAGATGTTTCCACAGATCTATACCAATCTATCCACTGCAGCAATTTTAGATCTGGCCAAGGATTTATTCTCCTATGATATTGTAGATAATATCGGCTTCCCCTACGAAAAGGATGCACATACCTATAAGAAGGTATCCTATGTATTCCCCATCAATCATCAGGATAACGTAACAAGACTTCATGAGTTTATGTTTGATGAAGTCGGATACCTCCCCAGCACCACCGTCCAGGAGTATTCCTCCTATATTGAAGGCATACGAACCCAATAATAATACATAGTTTAAGATAAATATGGTTAACGAGAAAAGACTTCACCTCTTATAGGGTGAAGTCCTTTTTATTATTCACTTAACCGGGCGTAATCTTAGGAAATGTTCTGGTCAACTCTAACCTCTATTGAAGCAACTCAAGCAAACGCTTCGTTGCATTCCCATCTGTGTAAGCATAGCTCCTTTGGATAAAGTCCTCAATGCGCTCCTGCGTGGAGGCCTGCTCCCGAATCATCCTTACGAGCTCATCACAGCGATAGGCAACCGGTCCCGGAACAAAGCTTGGATAATCATAATAAAAGCCTCTTCCTCGGTCAGAAAATTCATTATAATCATATGCATAGAAAAGCATGGGTCTCTTGGTCAGGCAGTACTCATAAATTATGGAGGAATAATCCGTAATCAGTAGGTCCGCTGCTAATAGTACCGTATTTACATCCTCCTCAAAGGATAGCTGACAGATGTTCTCTCCCAGCTCCTCGGAGCGAAAGGCATTGGCGATAAAGGGGTGGAGTCTTAGTCCAAAGTAATATTCATCGGATAGCTGATGATTCATTTCCTTAATTAGTTCAATTAATCTCGGATTCTGTGAATCGTTATCACGAAAGGTCGGTGCGTAAAGAATCAGCTTCTTATTATGGGGAATCCGATATTTTTGATAAATATATTCTTTCTCCCGATTGCTTCCTTCCCTTGCTATCCTCGAAAGCCTGTGAAGCAGCTCATCTGTCTTGGGAAGACCGATGGCATAAATATACTCCTTCTTCACTCCAAAGGCACCGGAATAGAGCTTCTTGATCTCCGGTGAATTAACAATCAGGTGAGTGATATTTGCATTAGCTCTTCCTTCCAGCTCCCTCAAATGGCCTGTATTTACATCCTGTCCGAATTTTTTAATGGTACCGGTCCCATGCCATAGCTGAACAACCTTTGTTCCTTTTCGCCTTTTAAGATAAGCATAGGGCAGAAATACATTATCCAACAAAATAATTTCTGCTCTGGAGAGCTCATAGGGCTTTCGGATGAAAAAGTTTAACATGGTTTTGATACCGGACAGACTTTTTACCATCCTGGTATCACCCTTCAATAAATAAGAAAAGGTATAGTCCTGACTTGCCTTCTTAAGGGCACTGACCGCAATAGCAACATTACTGCCGCCACCCTCATCATGGGTCATGACACAAAATACTCTCTTCCTTTTTACAGGTACTATTCTACATAAGTTATAAACCAATGCAAAGAGGCAATAACCGAATGTCTTCATCATTAATGATACTCCTAATCTCCGGTGATATCAGCACCTATGTAAGGGTCCTCATAGGGCTGTCTACTCCGAAATCTTTTGGATCAACTCTACTATTCTCTTCGAAGCCTTGCCGTCATCCGCATGATTAAATTTATTATAAAATGCATCTTGCTTATCACTATACTGCTGGGGATCATATTCTAA
>JAEYXC010000361.1 GCA_023428655.1 Bacillota bacterium
GATTATTTTCATTTTCGATAACGATTAAGTGCCTTTATTTAAAGGGTTTTCCCAGAATTCCAAAGCATATTTTTTGAGTTTTTCGTAAAATTTACGCTCTACTCTCTATTTTATGGTTTTGCCATCTCATATTTATACAAAAATTAAGTCTATCGGTATGCTCTTATTCTTTCCGTGGGGATTGATTTTTTATTCATCAGGAAATATTTACTCAAATTATGCATGATGCATAATAGAAAAAGAGACTGTTACGAACAGTCCCTTATTTTAGAAAAAATCTTATTTTATCGAATGAATTACTACTTTCGCTAATTACCTATTTTGCCTTCCTACTGCTACTTTTAAAAAATTGATAACTGCTTCTTTTCTCTTTTAATGTACCATCCGCAGTCATTCTGAACTTTCGCTTAGGAGCAGCTGACTGCTTCGAGGATGCCTGTTTTGAGGATATCTGTTTTGAGGTTGCCAGCTTTGAGGATATCTGTTTTGAGGATGCCTGCTTTGAAGATACTTTTCTCTCCGAATTCTTACCATCCATTTGCCTCTTATTTGCCTCATATCCTTGTGACGGCGTTATTAATAATTGCTCTGTTTTATTACTTGATATTTCTCTTTTTTGCTCATTCTTCGAAGACGGTTCTCTCCTTGGCTGTGTATTCTTAATTGCCGGAAATTCATTCATTAAAGGATAGGGATGCTCCTTTACCTCCTGAAGATGTTTTCCGATCAGCCGTTCAATGTCCGCAAGGAAAGGCTTTTCATCAAAGTCACAAAAGGAAATGGCCACTCCGTCTAAGCCCGCCCTTCCGGTACGACCGATACGATGGACATAGGTCTCCGGAACATTCGGCAAATCATAATTAAACACATGGGAAAGCTCGTCAATATCAATTCCCCGCGCCGCAATATCTGTTGCGATTAATATCCGAAGCTTTCTGGCTTTGAAATTATTCAAGGCATTTTGGCGAGCTCCCTGGGATTTGTCACCATGAATCGCCTGAGCTGTAATCTTCTCTCTGGATAATTGCTTGACGATACGATCCGCACCATGCTTTGTTCGCGTGAATACCAAGGCAGATTCTATGCTCTTATCCTTAAGAATATGCAATAATAAGTCCTTTTTATTCACCTTATCTACATAATACAGATATTGCTGAATGGTATCCACCGTCGAGGATACGGGTGTAATCTCAACCCTCGCGGGATTCTTAAGTATGGTACTCGATAATGCGGCAATATCAGCCGGCATCGTTGCCGAAAACAACAGCGTTTGTCTATTAATCGGGGTTTTGGCTATTATCTTTTTTACATCATTGATAAAGCCCATATCCAGCATTCGGTCCGCTTCGTCCAATATCAGTATTTTAATCTGCTTTAAGTCAACAAGGCCCTGACCGATGAGATCATTCAGCCTCCCCGGTGTAGCTACAAGAACATCCACACCCTCCTGTAATTTCTGCTCCTGGGGCTTTTGAGATACTCCCCCAAAGATAACACAGTATTTTAATCTGGTAAATTTACCATAAGTGCAAAAGCTCTCATAGATTTGTATGGCAAGCTCTCTGGTAGGGGTTACAATTAATGCCCGAATCCCCTTCTTTTCATTAGTTGGCTGCCTGTTCTCACAGAGTAACTGTAGAGTCGGTATTGCAAAGGCAGCTGTTTTACCGGTTCCGGTCTGAGCACATCCGAGCAAATCTCTTCCCTCTAAGATATAAGGAATTGCTTTCTCCTGTATCGGTGTTGGGACCTCATAGTTTTCCTTTTCCAAAGCCCTTAAAATCGGCGGAATAATCTTTAATTCTCTAAATTGCATAAATTCTCCTGACTTATTGTAATTTCATCTCAACTTACATGAATAACAAGCATTGCAGATATATAATTATACGATGAAAGTATATGAAATCGTGTATTAATAGCATTTCTTAGCGAAATAACCTATTACAATAGTATAATCGATAAATTACAATAGTCAAGGTAACTTTACGAACGTGACTCTACATTTCGATTCATGAGCTGCTCCATTACCCTGGTATCTCTTGTTACCCATGGGCAATGCTCCAAACCCAAATTCCTGCTATTTCTTATGATTGCTTCCTTTAATGTCATCCACGTTGTCTTATATTCGTATTCCTCTTCATATTGATCAAGGCTTTTATTACCCGCTTCCACCTCCACCTCACAAAAAAAGTAATGGGATTTCATTTCAAAAAGCTCCTCCTTAGTCCCCTTTCTTCGTTCAAGAACCTGAATGCATTCCTTTATGGAGTCCCTGATCACCTGATATCCTGTCTCCTCCTGAACCTCACGTATTAAGGTATCCTCCAGAGCTTCCCCCGGCTCCATTCCTCCTCCGGGAAATTTATAATCCCCGTATTTACTGAAAATAAGAAGATAATCATCCCCCTTTGTAATGATTGCTCTTGCTGCAGTTCTCTTAAATACAACGGCAGTATTGTCATAATTCTTTAGATCAATGATGATATCCATGGATGACCCCTCCATAAAATAATTTATACTCGCAAAATTTGATAAAATAACGTACAAATCGTTTTATAAAACTTTTAAAGCAATGTTCTGTTGCTCTGATGGCTAATCTATTCTATAATAAATTGCTGAACATATTATGAATTATAAGGAGGCAGAATAATGAATCTAATTAAGAAAAATGGCCCCGGCTTGCTATTATGTACTCTGTTAGCTGTTCCATCCTGGCTGCTAGGCAAAGAATATCCCGTCATCGGCGGTCCGATTATTGCCATGCTCTCAGGAATGATCATTACTTATTTGATTAAGAACAAAGGGAAGTATGAAGCAGGAATAAAATTTACTTCCAAAAAAATTCTGCAGTATGCTGTAATCCTCCTGGGCTTCGGGTTAAATCTCTCCGTGATACTAGAGACCGGAAGGCAATCCCTACCCATTATTCTCTGTACCATTGCCACTTCTCTTATCATTGCCTATGTCCTTCATAAGACAATGAATATTCCGGCAAATATATCCACCCTGATTGGTGTTGGCTCCTCAATTTGCGGTGGATCTGCAATTGCTGCAACTGCACCGGTGATTGATGCCAAGGACTCGGATGTGGCTCAGTCCATCTCGGTGATCTTCTTCTTTAACTTAATTGCAGCAATTGTATTTCCAATTCTAGGAGCTAGGATCGGCTTCTCCATTGATTCAGGAGATGCCTTTGGTGTTTTCTCCGGAACGGCTATCAATGATACTTCCTCTGTAACGGCGGCTGCCTCCACTTGGGACAGCATGTACCATTTGGGCTCGGCAACCCTCGATAAAGCAGTTACGGTAAAATTAACAAGAACCTTAGCAATTATACCGATTACTTTAACGCTGGCTTTTTGGCGAACGAAAAAGGGAGCTTATGGTGAAGGGAAATCCATTCGTATTCGAGGTATTTTTCCCTTTTTTATTATCTATTTTATACTTGCATCCCTCATTACCACAATTGCTGTTAGTATAGGGGTATCACCCACCGTATTTGCTCCCTTCAAGGAGCTAAGCAAGTTTTTCATCATACTAGCAATGGCTGCCATCGGATTAAACTCGGATATCATAAAGCTGTTAAAAAGCGGTGGAAAACCGTTACTTATGGGCTTTTGCTGCTGGACCGGTATAACAATCGTCAGTCTTGCCCTACAGGCCATACTCGGTATATGGTAAATTTGGTTTAAAGCATAGGGCAGGTTCATCATGGAATACGATTGTAGACAGCTATGGCATCACTAATATGATATGGTTCTGTATAGTGATCTCCCTTTGCACCGGCAGTAATCAGAATATATTCCTGATTGTCTACCTGAGCGAGACTTGCAAGACATAAACCGGCCTTATCCGTGTACCCTGTCTTCCCCCCGATAATCGCTCCATTGGTCAGTGTATGATTACTGAGCTTTTCAAACATCGTGCTTTTAAAGGTGATCCCACCCGGATGCTTATCGGTGGATTTCGTATTATGACGGGGTGCAGTAAAGATTTCGTGAAAGATGTCATTTTGCAGTGCATTGCTTAATAGAATGGCCAAATCCTTCGCTGTTGTATAATGATTATCATCATGGAGTCCCGTTGTATTCTCAAAATGTGTATTCTCCATCCCAAGCTCTTCGGCCTTTTGATTCATGAGCTCTACAAAGGACTTCTCCGAACCTGCAATATGGTTCGCTAACCCGATACAGGACTCAGCACCACTTGGAAGCATTACTCCATATAACAGGTCAATGGCACTTACTCTTTCCCCAGGCTCAAACCCTGCCATCGAAGCATTAGCTTTATACAACTCTCGAAACATAGCATCGTCAAGCTTAATCTCTTCCTTCAAATCAGTAAGATTTTCGATTGCCACAATCGCTGTCATGATTTTTGTCAATGAAGCCGGATAGATGATATCATTGCTGTTTTTTTCCATAAGAACTGCAGCATCCTCTAAGCGTAGCAGAAGAACATGAGGGCTATATAATATCTCCGGCATCTGTACCAGGGATGCCCCCTTATCCACTTTCGGTGAATCAGATACCAGTGTATCAAGTATCGGTAGATCTGATGCCGGCGTGGTGGTAAGCGGGTCGGTTGTCCGATCCTTCGACTCGACCTTAGAATTTGACTGGGGTAACCGAATCACATCATCACCAAAGTCTTGAATGATTCGATAACTTTGGTTTGCTGCAATATAGCAGACCAATGCGACGACAACGATTAATGCTATCATGAGGCCAGTAAATGTACCTAGCCAGGATTTTTTTCTGCGAACCTTTTGCATCATAATTAACATCTCCTTATTTTGTGTTAATCTTATTTAGCCACAATATAAGGATTAATGTTGGAATTTCTTCTTAGGAATATCTTAATATTTTCTTATGACGGTAATTTTATGGTAAAGATAGTTTCTTTCGGATTACTTTCCACCAGGATCGTTCCCTCATGAGCTTCAATGATTTCTTTCGCAATTGCCAGTCCCAGCCCCGCACCACCGGTATTGGTAGAGCGGGCTACATCTAATCGATAAAATTTCTCAAAAATTGTCTCTAATCTTTGAGCCGGAATTGGATCACCTTGATTTATAAATGTAAGTATGACATGCTTCTCCTCCTGGTGAGCCTTTATGTCTATCCCACTGTTTTCATAGCTATAGGCTATGGCGTTTCTCAGAATATTATTGAATACTCGTGCAAGCTTATCTGCATCTCCAACCAAGATCAAATCCTCCGGGACCTGTAGCATCACCTGTTTTCCCTGAGGATTCAGCATCGGATAAAATTCATCCACCAGCTGTTGAAGCAGGAATGCAAGCCTTATTTTTCCCTTGTTAAGAACGATCGTCTGGAGATTAAATCTCGTAATATCAAAAAACTCATTGATTAATTCCTCTAATCGGAAGGCCTTATCCAACGCTACACCGGTGTATTTTGCTTTCTGCTCCGAAGGCATATCCGGTGCTTCCTCTAATAGACTCAAATATCCGATGACGGAAGCAAGAGGCGTCTTTAGATCATGAGCAAGATAAGTAATCAGATCACTTTTTCTTTGCATTTCCATCTGCATAAGCTGCTGTTGCTTTTGATTCATCAATCTGATTTTTTTAAGCATTGCTTCAATCTCTGCGTAATGCTCCGGTAATAGCATATCCTCTGTTTCGGACAAAAAGGAATTCATTGCGTTCATAAATAAGGCAACGTCCCTTTTGGTTCTGTACTGTGAATAGAAGTAAACCGCTACACTCATACCGATGACCAGAAGCGCTACAAAGACAGCGAAGGCAATCCTCAGAAATAGTTTGATTTCGCTCCAGCTTCGAAACAAAACCCCAAGCTTGCCTTCCTTAATATTGGTGGGCTCTATGATAAATAAATTATAGACCCAATCCTTAATTAATCCGTTTAAGCCACGGTCTATCAGCCAGATAAAGCTCCAGCAAAACAAAGCAGCTACAGCTAATACAAGAATGATTTTCAGAAAGCTCTTATTTTTACTTCTCAATCTTATAGCCTACCCCCCATACTGTTTTGATATATTTTGGTCGCTCCGCATTGTCCTTCATTTTTTCCCTAAGATGGCGAATATGAACCATCACCGTATTGTTATTGTTGGTGAAATATTTATCCCCCCACACCTGTTGGAATAATTCCTCCGAGCTGACTACTCTTCCACGATGAGAGCAAAGTACCCACAATATTGCAAATTCGATGGGAGTTAACGCTAACGGCCTTTCATTTAGCATACATTCATGGGTGTCCTTATTGAGAACCAGTCCGGAACATTCAATGATATTTTCCCGTTGCTCGACTGGGGACAGATTATACTTGGTAAATCGGCGAAGCTGTGCCTTAACACGGGCTACCAGCTCTAACGGTCGAAAGGGTTTGGTAATGTAATCATCCGCACCCAAGGTCAACCCGGTTATTTTATCGATTTCCTCCTCCTTCGCGGTTAACATGATTACCGGAAAGGTATAATTCTCTCTTATTTTACGGCAAATCGTGAAACCGTCCGTATCCGGCAGCATAATATCCAATATGGCAAGGGTTAACGGTTGTGCTTCCACACATTGTAACGCATCTTGTCCATTGTAAAATTTATATACCGTAAAGCCTTCATTTTTCAGGTATACTTCGATGAGATCTGCGATGGGACGCTCATCATCTACCACCAAAATATTGACACTCATAGCAACTTCCTCTGCTTTCTACTTATTCCCCTTCTTATCCTACCCTATCAATAACATTCTTTTCCTATTGATTCTCTTATGAAATCCTTAAGATTTTATTAAATCCATCCAATCTATTATAATTGTCCCATCCGGTAATAGGCAAGCATATTATAAAAAAGCTTACTCCTCTTCCCCATCATGAATTGTAATTAAAAAACAAGAAATGCAAGCTGATCCTTTCCCCCTTAGGGAAAACACCTGCTTGCATTTAACTCCATCCTATGCTTTATTATCAATATTACAGGAACAATTATCCGTTTACCACCGTACCACCATTAATGTGAATGGTTTGACCGGTTATATAAGTAGAGGCATCCGAAGCCAAAAAAACATATGCTTCCGCTACTTCCACCGGTTGTCCGGCTCTTTTCAGAGGCGTATCCGCTCCAAAGGTTCCTACGGTATTTTGATCCAGTGTCGAGACAATCAACGGCGTCCAGATCGGACCGGGAGCAACCTGATTCACCCTTATCTTCCGATCCGCCAGATTCAGTGCTAGGGACCTTGTGAAGGCGGTAATCGCACCTTTTGTAGAGGAATAGTCGATTAGTGTTGCATTTCCCTTAAATGCCGTTATTGAGCTTGTATTTATGATGACGCTGCCTTCTTTTAGATGAGGAAGTCCTGCCCGAACCAGATAAAACATACCAAAGATATTGGTCTGAAAGGTTCTCTGCAGCTGTTCATCTGTAATATGCTCCAGTTTATTCTGCGGATGCTGCTCTGCAGCATTATTCACAATTATATCCAGAGTCTTGAAGCTTTGTAGCGTTTTCTCTATCACCTGATTACAAAACTTACTGTCACCTATGTCTCCTTTGATTAACAGGGCTTTGCCTTGATAGCCTTCTACCAGGTGCTTTGTCGTATTAGCATCATCATCTGCGATATTATACACTATGACTACATTACAGCCTTCTTTTGCATAAGCAACGGTAATTGCACGACCAATTCCACTATCTCCCCCCGTAATAATTGCCGTCCTACCCTTTAGTCTGCCGGCTCCCTTATAATCCGGATTATCATAAATCGGTTCCGGCTTCATGTTACTCTCCTTACCGGGGATTGGCTGCTTCTGACCAGGAAGCTCCTGAGGGGTATACATCTCATTTTCTTTCATATCGTCATCTCCTAATGGGTTTTTGTTTAGTATTCCCGAAGGGATAAATAATAATCCATGAGTTCCTATCATACCTAATCCCTGTCCTGTTACTCTATAGGATAAATTTATAAGTATAATAGTAGTAATAGTTACTGTTTACTACTTCCATTCCTTCTGTTATGATAAGGGTATGGAAGTAGTTATCATCTTTTATGACCCAGAATTATCTCCTTTAACATAATATCGTTTTATACAAAGTAAAATATCCACATTTTTGCGTAGTTCAACGATTTGAGTTAGTTATTTGATGAAAGGAGTATCGCCTATGAGCATCTCATTCGAGGCTATATTACATGAAATAGAAGCACGAAAAGTGATAAAGCTGCCACAGGATATCAGCAAAAAACTACCCTCCCGTGGTATGGTTATGGTTCAAGGCTCAATGAATGGATATCCATTGATTGTACCATTGGAGCCGGACGGAAAAGGTAGTCATTGGTTCACATTAAACGATTCCTTCCTTCAGGAATCAGGTGCCGACATCGGTATGACCTTGTCCTTTGACCTAGAAATCCTGGAGGAATGGATAGAACCGGAAATCCCGGAGGATATCATAAATGCAATTGGGGACAACGGTCTATTAACGGTATGGAATTCACTTACCACCAAAGCTCGGTGGGAATGGTTAAGGTGGATCCGATCCACAAATAACTCTGCCACCCGTCAAAAAAGAATTGAGGTGGCCTGTTCCAAGCTATCCCATGGCGACAGAAGGCCATGCTGCTTTGATACCAGTCGTTGTACTGTACCGGAGGTATCGAAATCCGGTGTACTTAAGAATTAAGCCAGACCTTATGATAAGGATAGTGACGTTACTATCTTGAGTTTTTCTCTACCTCTTTTTTCTTGAGCAGATGACACTTTGAAGGACGATAAAAAAGCATAGCATCGCTGCGCGTGTAATCTGAGGCCACCATGGATCCTGACTGCCGATCGCTGTAACAACCAGTAATACAATTCCACTGGTTAGTACTCCGAAAAGGGTTCCGAAGATATTCCCTACGCCGCCGGAAAGCAGAGTTCCACCAATAATGGAGGCGGCAATTGCATCCATCTCAAGACCCGTTGCCTGCTGAACTGAGCCGGAGCGTGTATGGAACAGGTATAAGAACCCGCCGATCCCAGCAAGGAGTCCACAAAGTAAATGAGCAAAGAACTTCGTTCTCTTGACATTGATACCAAGCATTAGAGCGCTCTGCGCATTCCCACCCACAGCATAAAAGCTACGTCCTAATTTTGTCTTTTTAAGCAGCCAATACATCAAGCAAACAATAATAATTGCAACAATTACACCATATTCCAGCTTTGATTGTATAAAAACACCCTTTCGATTGATATCTCCTAAAAAGGGAATCTGTATTCTTGCACCGGACAATAACTCAAAGCCTGCATTGTCAACCTGTATTTGATTCACCTCAATCAAAGCAACCAAACCACGCCCCAAAAACATCCCTGCCAGGGTAACGATAAAGGGCTGCATCTCCAGATATGCAATCAAAAACCCTTGGACCGCACCAAATGCAAGACCAATTGCCAGGGCTAAGACTAACGATGTGGCAAAATTGAAGCCATAATTGTTGAGACATACAATACAGGCGGTACAAATCAGAGCCGTTGATCCGCCTACTGAAATATCAATGCTTCCTGTAATC
>JAEYXC010000459.1 GCA_023428655.1 Bacillota bacterium
CACCACGCAAGGAGAATGATCGGCTGAAAATTCTGTCCGGTATTTTTGAAGGACGTACCACCGGTACCCCTATTTCCTTGGTTGTATACAATGAGAACCAAAGACCTTACGATTATTCCGATATTGCCCGTTTCTATCGCCCGGGTCATGCGGATTATACCTATGACAGGAAGTATGGTTTTCGAGACTACCGCGGTGGCGGCCGTTCATCAGGACGCGAAACTACGGGAAGAGTTGCGGCAGGTGCGATTGCAGCTGAGATCTTGAAGGAGCTGGGGATCCAAGTGTTCGCGTATACGAAGTCCATAGGACCCATCACCGTTGAGTATCAGAATTGTAGGAAGGAATATGTAAGGACGAGCCCTCTTAACATGCCGGATCCGGAAGCCTCACTTAAGGCAGAGGCATATATTAGAGAGCATATGGAAGACCATAATAGCGTGGGTGGTGTAATTGAGTGCATTGTATCCGGAGTTCCTGCGGGTGTTGGGCAACCGGTCTTCGATAAGCTGGACGCTACTCTTGCGAAAGCGATTATGTCCATCGGAGCTGTAAAAGGCGTTGAAATCGGTGACGGCTTTGCGGTGGCTACGAAGACAGGTGCAGAGAATAATGATTCCTTTCAATATGATAGTGAAGGAAGGTTAATCAAGCTAAGTAATCATGCCGGTGGTATTTTGGGTGGAATTAGTGACGGTTCCGAGATTGTATTACGAGCTGCGGTTAAACCGACTGCTTCCATTGCCAGACTGCAACGAACCGTGAATAAGAGCAATGAGAATATTGAAGTTGAAGTACAGGGACGTCATGATCCGATCATTGTTCCGAGGGCTGTTGTAGTAGTAGAAGCAATGGTTGCGATTACGCTTGTGGATTATCTGTTTCAGGGGATGACCTCAAGAATGGATAAGATTAAGGAATTTTATAAGCAGTAAGACGTAAAATGCAGAATTGGATGAACCAAACATTATATATGAAGTAATATCATGGGAATGAGAGTCTATGCACCCTTCCCATGATATTACTTCATTTTTTTGACAGGAGAGAGTTTGCATAGGGTATTATTTATTGTTGCTGACAATAGAAGGGGTTGGTTTTACCTTCATCATCAGACTTTCTGTAATTCCCTGCCGGTATAAATCGGGGATTTCACCGATTGTTATATATCCGATGCGTTCATATAGACCCTTAGCCTTTGGATTAAAATCAGCAACTACTAAAAACAATTTGGAATAATGTTCGAAATAAACATCTTCAGCAAACTGGAGTAGCCTTTTCCCAATGCCAAGACCACGGTCTTCACTCTTTACTGCAATAATATGGATATAAGGAAAGGAATGAAAAATACCGTTTGTTATTACCCATATAAAACCCTTACAGTTCCTGGCTTGATCGATAGCGATAAAGATATCATCCTTTTCAAAGCCCTTTACCAAGGAGCTTCTTGCACTGCCGGCTTGTGAAAAATATTTTACCCCCAACTCGGATTTAACAAGTGCCTCCTCACAATCCTCCAGATTCTCTATTGATCCTCTACAGATAGTTATTTCCATGTTCTACACCTCAGATCTTAAATGGTTGTTTTGCTGTTTAATAACAATGATTGATTCCATTATAGCAGGTATTTAGAGGAACAGCAAAGCCTTTGGAAATGCATTCGCAAATGTTAAATAGTCATATCGGACTATAATAGAAATATCTAAAATTGAGAAATTATTTTCTAAAATAATTTAAGTGAAATTAAATATCATGCTAAAACGGTTAATTGATGTGGGTTTTAAAAGTAAAAATGTGAAATGCATGATAAATAAGTATTGAAAAACATAGTTAAATCAATTATAATTTAGTAAATACTAAAATATTAAAGAATATATTAAAAGGCAGGAGTGGAAATGACAGAAAAAGAGCTTAGATATAATGAACCTTGGATTATTCAGCGGGCGGATCCGTATGTATATAAGCATACGGATGGTTGGTACTACTTTACAGCTTCGATACCAAGGTATGATGGAATTATACTTCGAAGAGCGAAAAGCTTGGCGGATCTTCCGGAGGCGGAAGAGGTAATGATATGGAAAAAGCATGATGAGGGTATTATGAGTGAACATATCTGGGCGCCGGAGCTTCATTATTTGGATGGTTCCTGGTATTTGTATTTTGCAGCTGGGGAAAAGGATCGAATCTGGGATATCCGCCCCTATATATTAGAGTGTAAGGATGAAAATCCACTCACCGGTACATGGGTTGAGAAGGGGAAGATCCAAAGTGCAGAGGAGGATACCTTTTCTTTCGAAGGCTTCTCCTTGGATGCTACTATTTTGGAGAATAAAGGCAGGCGATATTATATTTGGGCTGAAAAGGTAGGAGTTGGCGCACAGATATCCAACCTGTACATTGCGGAGATGGAGACTCCTTTAAAATTAAAGACAGTACAGGTGTTGTTGACTACTCCTGATTATGATTGGGAGCGACAAGGCTTCTGGGTAAATGAGGGTCCAGCTGTACTTAAGAATCAAGGAAGAATTTATCTTACCTATTCAGCAAGCGAAACCGGAGTTGTATATTGTATGGGCATGCTTAGTGCGGATGAGAACGCGGATCTCTTAGATCCGTCTTCATGGAAGAAGGAGCGTTATCCTGTATTGCAGAGCTGTGAAGATAGGGGAATCTATGGCCCTGGACATAATTCCTTTACGGTGGATGAAGATGGTGAGCCAATCATGGTTTATCATGCCAGAACGGAGAAGGAGATTGTAGGGAATCCGCTCTACAATCCCAATAGACATGCCATGTTAATGAAGATTAGATTCGGAGAAGACGGAGCACCGATTTTTGGATTCTAGATCATATTAAAGGAGACGCCGGGTATGAGGAAATGGATGGGAGTATGTATTGTTATGATAATTGGTATCGTACTGCAGGGTTGTGCTAAGGAAAGCTTTGACGATATCTTATTGGCATCGGAGAAGACCTATGATATCAAATGGAAGGACGCATCAGTTCACGATCCTTCCATTGTCTTGGATAACGGAACCTATTATATCTTTGGTTCTCATTTAGCAGCAGCGAAGTCCACCGATCTTATGAATTGGTCCATGATATCCTCCAAGGTTAGTAACAATAATCCATTAATACCGGAGGTTTTCACTGAGATGAAGGAGGCCTTTCAATGGGCTCAGACAACAACCTTTTGGGCCCCGGATGTGATACAATTGGAGGATGGCAGATACTATATGTATTACTGCAATTGTGAGGGAAGTAAGCCTCTTGGCTGTATCGGACTGGCCGTGGCCGATCATATTGAAGGTCCTTATGAAAATCTTGGATTGCTAATAAAGTCGGGAATAACGGACATACCCAGTGAGGATGGGGATACCTACGATGCAACAAAAGATCCCAATGCAGTGGATCCCTGTGTTTTTTATGATGCAGAGGGAAGGCTTTGGATGATGTATGGTTCCTATTCCGGTGGAATCTATATACTGGAATTGGATAAAAAAACAGGCTTCCCACTGGAAGAAGGCTATGGTAAGAAGCTGCTCGGCGGAAATCATCTAAGAATTGAGGGTTCCTATGTACAGTATAATCCGCAAACCCAATATTATTATATGTTTCTTTCTTATGGTGGTCTTGCGAAGGATGGAGGCTATAACATAAGAGTGTGTAGGTCGAAACAACCGGATGGACCATACTATGATACGGCAGGCTTGGATATGCTCGAATGTACTGGAGCAGACGGATCATTTTTTGATGATGCAGCAGCTGCTAAATATGGTGCCAAATTGATGGGTAATTATAAATGGTTATGGCAGGATGGAGAAAAAGGAGAAAAAAGAAGGGGTATTGTATCTCCGGGACATAACTCAACCTTCTATCAGGAGGAGACAGGACAATACTATATCATCTTTCATACTAGGTTTGAAGGTCTTGGAGAAACCCATAAGGTAAGGGTTCATCAAATGTTTTTTAATGAAGACGGATGGCCGGTCATCGTACCTTATCGATATAGTGGAGAAAGGATCGGAAGCTATAATAAAGAAGAGGTAGTTGGGAGATATAAATTACTTCACCATGGACGAGACATCTCGGATAAGATAGTGGAATCAGTATCGATAACCCTCTATTCCAACGGTTCCATTGAAGGGGATATGGAAGGAACCTGGAAGCAAAAAGGTGATAATGATATAACGATTGAATTAGACGATAAGACCTATAAAGGAAAGCTTGTTAAAGCGTATGATGAATATGGTGAGAAATATGTAATGACCTTCACGGCATTATCGGAAGAAGGAGTGGCTATATGGGGTAGTGGTCTTGCCCCCTTAGATGAATAACCATGATAAGTAAAAAATGCAACAGGAAAGAAGGATGAGAGAATGGCAAAGCTGATAATTAATGAGAGAAACAGAAAAGACAAAATTAATGCAGAAATTTATGGTCATTTTGCGGAGCATCTCGGCAGATGCATCTATGAGGGCTTGTATGTTGGAGAAAATTCCGAGATCGAAAATATAAACGGAATGAGAAAGGATGTCGTAGAGGCGCTGAAGGAAATCAAGGTGCCGGTACTTCGTTGGCCGGGTGGATGCTTTGCGGATGAGTATCATTGGATGGATGGCATTGGTCCGAAGGAACAGCGTAAAAAAATGATCAACACCCATTGGGGTGGCGTTGTAGAAGACAATAGCTTTGGTACACATGAGTTTATGGAGCTATGTCGCCAATTGGGATGTAAAACTTACATAAACGGTAACTTAGGAAGTGGTACCGTACAGGAGATGTCGGAATGGGTGGAATATATGACCTTTGATGGAGTGTCACCCATGGCGGAGCTTCGTAAAAAGAATGGTCATGAAAAGTCTTGGAGAGTGGATTATTTCGGTGTTGGTAATGAGAACTGGGGCTGTGGTGGTAATATGACACCGGAGCATTATGGCAATGAATATAGAAGATACCAGACTTATGTCAGAAATTATAAAGCAGATGCTCCCGTTGCAAAGATATGCTGTGGAGCTAATGTGGATGATTACCATTGGACGGAGGGTGTATTGAGGACAACTCATGATCATACACCGAAGCACCTTCATGGCTTTATGGATGGTCTATCCCTTCATTATTATGTTCATCCAGGTGGATGGGAAAATAAGGGAAGTGCAACGGATTTCGATGCGTCCGTT
The DNA here is from genome assembly GCA_023428655.1 of Bacillota bacterium. GTDB lineage: Bacteria > Bacillota > Clostridia > Lachnospirales > Lachnospiraceae > Mobilitalea. The sequence continues at coordinate 5,178 of JAEYXC010000459.1, forward strand.
TGGTTTCGAACCTTAAAAAAGGCGCTGTATATGGACACACTTATTCAGAGACATAGTGCAATCATGGATCAGTATGATCCGGATAAGAGGATTGGAATGATTGTTGATGAATGGGGCTGCTGGCATGATGTAGAGCCAGGTACCAATCCGGGCTTCCTCTATCAGCAAAATACCATGAGGGATGCCTTGGTAGCGGGAATTACCCTTAATATCTTTAATAAGCATTGTGACAGGGTTAAGATGGCTAATCTGGCACAGATGATAAATGTATTACAGTCCGTAATCCTTACCGAGGGTGAGAAGATGGTGAAAACACCGACTTATCATGTGTTCCATATGTATAAGGAGCACCAGAATGCATATCTTTTGGAAAGCCATATGAATGTCGATGAGATAGGATTCGGAGAGGATATGGTTCCCGGTCTTCATGAATCTGTCTCTGTGGATGAGCATGGTGTTATCACTGTAACATTGAATAACTTGTCCCTCAGTGACTCAGAGGAGCTAGAGGTTCTTCTGGTGGAAAAAGAAATAAAGGAAGTAAGAGCAAGTGTATTATCCGGAAATATGGATGATTATAATACCTTTGAGAATCCGGAGCATGTCGTAGAGAAAGCCTTTCATGATTATAAGGTACATGGAAAGGGGATTACACTTGTGGTGCCTGCCTGCAGTGTACTGAATCTCAGAATAAGCTAATGGAAAACCGGATGTGTAAGAAATGTCTGATACGGGATATGGAGGAGTATGAGGAGTATAGGAATATGTTTGAATATATCCGTACTCTTCCGGAGGAAATCAAGGCATCGCAGGAATTATATGAGAATAGAATGGGGATCTGCAAGGAATGTGATATGCTGCTTAGCGGTATGTGCAGAAGGTGCGGATGCTTTGTAGAAATGCGGGCAGCAGTTACGAAAAATTATTGTCCGAGTAAGAAGTGGTAGCTTCAATGAAATGTTTATAACAAGAAAACGAAGGAAGACGTATTATGTTTCTCCACACACATATTAAGAGGGTATGTGTGAATCGGATAAAGCACACATGGTGTGTTTTATCCGATGTGGGGACATAATCTGTCTTCCTTTTCATTTTATAACAATATAAGCTTCATGAGCATTTTATCCAGCTTGCTTGGTTCCAACATCCGGAGTCATACTTGTTCTACAATTTATTCGGACTTTGCAGCCTGATTAATTGGACTGTAGTTAATCCTTATGTTGATGTCTTGATTATAGTTACCAAAGGTTTTGCCGAATATGGTTAGGCCACCGACATGCTTTGCGGTGTCCGGTACCTCCATCCGAAAGCGTATGGTACTTCGATAATCGAAATTGAAGTCACGGATAGAGACCTCCGAAATCTTCAGTCCATCGATAAAGGTCCCTTTCTTGTTGATTACCAATAGCTTTAACAGGCCATACTGATTCCAGTTAGGGAACCACCAATCCGGAGTAAAGATTCCCTTGATATCACCGAAATCACCGGGGCTGGTCCAGGTCCCAATACAGGTATCATTCAGATAGAAATAAATGTCGGAGGGCCAGATATCGTTCACGCCGGGAGCTTCGGAGCTCAACTCTGCGGATATGGTAATCTGATCAATCTTCTGTGAGGTAGGGATGAAGTTAGGGATGATGTATTCAATATAACCCTTTGTAAACCATACAATATCTGCCTGGTAGCGGTCCGGATGTGTAAAATATCTGGCATCATCCACTTGACCAATAATCGCTGTTGGGGAAGCGAGCCCGCAGGTAGGATAGATATTATAGTTGGAATAATGTCCAACTTTGATATCGGTCTGGTAAACATTTTCATTCTCCTCCTGAGAATCCATTTCGATCAAAATTTTATCAAGACACACTGCACATTTCTTCTGATTGCCGTGTCCCGTTGACTCGCTGGAGATTGAGACGATACCGCAGTCCTCTAGTTTCTTGATGTGACTGGTCAAGGCACCATTGGTGATGTTCAGACTGCTGGCAAGCTCGTTCATATTCATGCTCTTATTTGCTATAAGCAATTTGATGATTTCTATTCTGATATCGGAGCCTAATGCTTTAAAGAGTTCTATTCCCTCATCTAATGATTTTATATGTAGCATAAATAACCTCCTAGCTCTTTGTTTTATCTTTGGTAAGATTGACGATATTTTAGTGTTTCATAAATTATTATATACATAGTGTGAGCATAAGTCAATTAGGGGAAATTAAGAGAAATAGGTGGAATATGTAGTAATATCATAAATATTTTACTATTATAGATAAATCTAAAGTAATTTAATAAATTATAAAAAATATCTTGACATGGATATACTAATATTGTATATTATGTATTATAAAAGGTGATGAAACCAAAATAAAAATATACAATATGCACTCTATTATACAAAGAGGCTAATTATCACTCTGTATATTGTTGTTTTTATTATAGGGTAACATACCTTTTGTAAAGAATTTTATGAAAAACTAAAATAGTTGCGAATATTGATTCGCAGAAGAGGGAGGTTTTAATTAGATGAGAAGAAAATTAATCAGTGTAATCCTGGCTCTGACTATGGTGGTTGCCATGCTTGCGGGATGTGGTAAAACTACCGGAACATCCGGTGACGGTGCAGGGGTAACGGAGGGTGTTAAGGAAGAAGCAGCTGGTGAAGAAGCTGCATCAGAAGAAGCTGGAGAAGAGGAAACGGGAGAGGTTGCTCCCACAGCTGTGACTACGGTTGGACCTGATAGCGGAACTCATTTTGAGATGTGGTCCTTCGTAGAATTACATAATACCTTCTATGCATCTATGCTTGAGAAGTGGAATGCCGCAAATCCTGATAAGCAAATACAGATTACTTTTACTACTTATCCCTATGCTGATATGCATAATAAATTAATGCTGGCAAATCAGTCAGGTACAGGGGCTCCGGATCTTTGTGATGTGGAAATAGGTCAATTCCCTAACTTTTTACAGGGTGAGGTTCAATTCTATCCTTTGAATGATGCAGTTGCTCCCTACAAAGATGATCTCGTTCAGGCTCGTCTCGATATCTACAGCAAGGACGGAACCTATTATGGTGCTCCTACTCATGTTGGTGCAACCGTAATGTACTATAATACAAAGATTTTATCTCAATACGGTATTGATTATACCACAATTAAGACCTGGGATGATTTCACCAAGGCTGGTGAGGAGCTGTATAAGGCTTCTAATGGTGAAGTACATATGACCTCTGTTGATACAGCTGGCGTTGACTGGTTATGGGTTGCTATGGCTGAACATGGTGAGGATTGGACTGGCGGAGAAGGTGGAACAGCAAATGTGGAACTTGAGTCCGTTAAGAAGATGCTTACGATGCAACAGGATTGGCTGAAATCAGGTGTAGCCATGGTTTCTCCGGGAGGTCATGTAGACCTTGAGGAAGGCTTTGCAAACATCATTGATGGAAATATCGTTGCATTCCCGAAAGCAATGTGGTATATGTCCAGATTCTTAAACTACATGCCGGAAATGACAGATACTTGGGCAATTGCTCCCTGCCCCGTATTTGAAGAAGGTCAGCCCCGTTCTGTAGGTATCGGTGGTACCGGTACGATCGTTTCCAATCAAAGCAAGAACCCTGAATTAGCTGCAGAATTCCTTTGCTTTGCTAAATTATCCTATGATGGTAACGTAGGAATATGGAATACCTTGGGCTTTGATACCTGTAATACCTCCATCTGGACGGACGAAACAATTACAAAGGATCAGTCCAACCAGTATATCTCTTACTTTGTAACAAATCCCTTTGATACTTTAAATGAAATTAAGGATGAGATTGGTAAGATCAGCGTTGTTAAGATTAGTCCTACCATTAATGAGCAGATGTGTAATGTAACATTGAACGAAATCCTTGAGGAAGGCATGAGTGTAGAAGATGCGTTAGCAGAGGCTCAGGATGTTATCTCCTTAGAACAGTAAACCAACAAGAGCAGTAAAGAAATGAAGCAATCATGAAAGGGCACTAACCATATCTTTTGTGATGCTACTATAATACGATGCTCCGGTTTGGTAGGAGTGTCCGGAGTAGCCCTAGGAATCTGTGACAAGTGAATTGATTTCTCAATTCACTTGTATTCCTGGGCTCTCCTTACTTATTTCAAAGTGAAGGGAGGAGTACTCGCATGAAAATTAGAAAAATTCTGTACTCTCAGAAAGCGGCCCCTTATATATTGGTTTTACCATTCATATTAAGTTTTACTATCTTTTGGATATATCCGCTTTTCAGCACCGTTAAAATGAGTTTCCAATCCATTCTCCCCGGTGAGATTGAATGGGTCGGGACAGAAAATTATTCGAAGCTATTACGTGATACGGCGTTTCATCAGGCTATCATGAATAGTTTTCAATATATGATTGGTACATTGCTTTTGCTAATCCCCTTTCCTATGGCTTATGCTTGCTTGCTGGATAGTAATCTGGTAAAGGCAAAGGGTATTTGGAAGGCTGTTTTGTACTTACCGGCACTTACTTCTGTAGTGGTATCCGGTACCTTGTTTCGATTAATGTTCAGTGAGCTTGATACAGGTCAGATGAACATACTATTATCCTGGATTGGCTTGGAACCGATCAAATGGTTAAAAATGAAATCAACCGGTTTGTTTGCACTTTTATTGATCGCAAGTTGGAGATGGACCGGAGTAAATATGCTCTATTTTATGTCAGGTCTTAAAAATATTGACCCGACCTTATATGAAGCAGCCTCCATTGATGGTGCTTCCGCAAAACAGAAGTTCCGCTTTATTACAATACCTCTGCTGAAGCCGACTACAATTTATGTACTAACGATCAGTATTTATGCCGGTCTGGCGATGTTCCTTGAGAGCTTTATGCTGTGGAATGGAAATGCGTCTCCGAAGAATATTGGTCTTACCATAGTGGGCTACTTGTACCGTAGAGGAATTGAGAAAAATCAGCTGGGTTATGCCTCGGCGGTAGGATTGGTGCTCTTATCCATTGCATTGGTAATTAATGTAGCACAATTAATTATGAATGGAACCTTTAAGAAGGAGGAGAAATAGATATGGCTGATATGGTATCCTCTAATAGTGTTAATAAAATGGGAATGAGCATGAAGCATAAGATAGGCAGTACGCTGGCAACCATATTCTTTGTCTGCCTAAGCTTTCTGATTGCTTTTCCGGTATTGGCAGGTGTTCTGGCATCCTTTCGTCCGGGCCAGGAGCTAATACGTCGCGGCTTGAGTATCAACTTAGATTTTTCCACGATGTCCTTATCAAACTATAAATATCTGTTTACAGGGGAACATAGTTATTTTACCTGGTTTAAGAATAGCTTGGTATTGACAATTGTAACTGTTGCTTTGACCTTAGTGGTCTGCTATTTTGTGGCTTATGGATTATCCATGTATGACTATAAGCTGAAGAATATTCTGTTCTTCTTAGTTATTGCTACCATGATGGTTCCTTTTGAGATATTGATGCTGCCTTTATATCAAGAGATTATTGATCTGAAGCTTATCAATACCACAGCAGGTGTAATTCTTCCGGGGCTATGTGGTGCATCAACCATATTTTTCTTCCGTCAGTATATGATAGGACTGCCGAAGGAATTATTAGATGCAGGAAGAATTGATGGTGCTACGGAGTACGGAATCTGTGTCAGGATCATGCTTCCGATTACAAAGCCTGCCTTTGCAGCGATGGCTATATTATGTGGTATGGGTGCATGGAATAATATGCTCTGGCCGATGCTGGTATACAGAGATGCAATGAAATTCACTCTACCCATTGGTCTTAATACTCTACTGACACCCTATGGTAATAATTATGACCTACTGATTGCGGGCTCTTGCTTTGCAATACTGCCTGTATTTGCTTTGTTCCTTGCATTCCAAAGCTACTTTATCGATGGAATGACAGCCGGTGCAGTAAAAGGATAAAGCAAAGCGAAAAAGCGTTATAGTTCCCATTTTGAAATAAGTAAAAAGATCACTCTGCTTTGGAGATTATAGTTAGTCTCCGATAGTAGGGTGATCTTTTTGTTATTGGGAGCGAGTAATCCTTTATTGTTTTCTGAATAACTCACTAATAATCGCGACATATCTTTTTGGCTGAAGGAGACTAATCTCGCGATGTTCCATATCCGGAATAACAGTAAGCTTGCTGTTCGGAATGGCTTCCTTTAGCTTATTGGCTGATCTTCTCATTATGCTATTTGTTTCCTGTTAATTAGGTTCTATTTATAGGCGACTAAGATTGTTGTGTTTTCTACTCGAAAAACCTTTATTACGGATGAAAAGCCCGCATTTGTTAGCATTGAGATCTGATTTGTAATCGTACATGGAGTATCGTAATGATAAAACTCGTCATCGGGGACTCCTAACTCCTTGCGAATTCTGGTGTTTTCCGCATAATAGAAATCTTCCTCCTCCGGACCTTCAACCATATAATCGCATTCAATATAAAGGCCATTCCGTGTTAATGCTCTATAAATTTTCTTATACAGCTCTGTCTTTAAACTGTGTGAGAAATGGTGCATTGTTTGAAATGAAATAGCGCAGTCGAATTGTTCTAATCCAAAGGGGACATCGAAGTAACTGCCACATATGAGGTTTATTGATTGATTTGGATATTTCTCCTTTAATTTATCGAGCATCGCTTGCGTTAAATCAATCCCGGTAATCTTGATATTGGGCATTTGCGTTAGGATTTCATCAAGTTCGAGGCCGGTACCACATCCTAGGTCAAGTAGTGTCTTACAAGTCCGGGGAACTAGCTTCGACATTTCTATATATCCCTCTCTGCAGCCTGCAACATTATTGAGCATATGTTCATCATAGTCATCCACACGTGCTGTGAAGAAGCGATCCATTTTTTCCATAACAAACTCCTGTTTTAAGTAGTTTAATTTCATTTTAAGTAGTTGTATTACAATTACTAATCTATTGCTATGTTAGCATTGATCTAAGGATAATTCCAGCGAAATAATAGATATAATTATGTTTGAGTATCTATGTTGAAGTAGCTTTAATTGTTATCGTTACTATAACATATTTGTTTTAGTATGCCAACAAATTCCAGATATGTAGAATTGACATTATCACTTGTCCTGTGGCGGAATATCGGAAATATGTAACGAAAAAAACACGGATAATAAACAGCCTCCATAAGTTAGATCTAAGTTCTAACTTATGGGAGGTTTGTTCATTATCCGTGTCTAATGCTTGGTGTTTATTGTATTATGCTAATACAACGTTTACAGCCTGTAAGCCGCGAGCGCCGTTAGTGATTTCAAAAACGACGTTCTGGTTTTCTTCTAAAGATTTGAAACCTTCGGAAGCAATACCGGAGAAATGTACGAATACATCTTCGCCTGTCTCGTTATTAGTAATAAATCCAAATCCCTTTTGTGCGTTAAACCACTTTACTGTACCTTTATTCATGAAAAGATACCTCCTATTATTTA
>JAEYXC010000002.1 GCA_023428655.1 Bacillota bacterium
AGGCTGTGGAATATCTGGAGCAATTTCAATTACTCAGAACAAAGCTAAGCTATTATGTGGCTCTAAGACAGTCGGTTAATACCTCTGACAGTGAGACAGTGAATGAGATGAATGCCATCGAAAAGCAATTAAGCTTATCCTCAAAGCCCCTGGCTGTCATCAATAAATTTATTGCAGGGATTAAAAACCTGGAAGGCTATATTAATAAGCATCCGAAGCTAAAGGAGTATGAATATTTCTTATCCGAGATCAAAAAGGAAGCAAAGCATCTTTTAAGTGATGACGTGGAGGATGTGATCGCAAAGCTTAATATCAGTGCTGGCTCCGCTTGGGGAAGTATGCAAAGCTTCTTAACCTCCACGTTGGAGGTAGAATATCGGGGGAATATCATTACCTTCCCGGAGGTTCGCAATAAAGCTCATAGTGAGGATGTCGACGTTCGAAAGGATGCTTTTGCCGCAGAATTGAAGGCTCTGGAGAAGATAAAGGATGCAGTAAGCTTCTCCTTAAATAATATAAAAACCCAGGTTAATACCATCTGTGACCTCAGAGGCTATGAATCACCCCTGGATATGACACTGGCACAGGCCAAAATGAAGAGGGAGACGCTGGAAGCGATGCTTGAGGCGATTCGTGAAGCCCTGCCCTCCTTCCATAAATACTTAAAGCATAAAGCAAAGATTATGGGTCACGAAAAGGGGCTACCCTGGTATGATCTTTTTGCTCCCATCGGTGAGACTACGACAACATTCACGGTGGAAGAGTCGAAGGAATATCTGTTGAAGCATTTCCGAAGCTTTTCCAAGGATCTGGCGGATATGGTTGAGGAAGCATATGATGAGGAATGGATCGACTTCTTCCCTCGCAAGGGTAAGGTCGGCGGAGCCTTCTGTGAGAACATGCCCTTTGTAAAGCAGAGTCGTATTCTTACCAACTTCACCGGCTCCTTAAGTGATGTGGTAACACTGGCACATGAGCTGGGTCATGCTTACCATGGTTTAAATATTCAGGAGCATCTGCCTCTCAATGTGGACTACAGTATGCCCGTTGCAGAGACAGCCTCCACCTTCAATGAAGCGATTATCATGGAGGCAGCAATTCTTGAAACAGAGGGCAGAGAAAAGCTTGCCTTAATTGAGAGCCAATTACAGGATGTTACTCAGATCATCTGTGATATATACTCCAGATATTTGTTTGAAACTGCGGTTTTTGATCGCTGCAAGACCGGTTTCCTCTTCGCGGATGAGTTGAAGGAGATGATGCTGGAAGCACAGAAGACTGCTTATGGGGATGGACTGGATCATGATTATCTTCACCCTTATATGTGGGTGTTAAAGGGGCACTATTACTCCGAGAACCTAAGCTTTTATAACTTCCCTTATGCCTTCGGTGGTTTATTCGCACGAGGCTTATATGAGAAATACAAGATGGAGGGAGAGAGCTTTATTCCCAAATACCGTGCATTATTGAATGCAACAACCATTATGAGTGTTGAGGATGCGGCGAAGCAGGCCGAAATCAATCTGGAGGATCCAAACTTCTGGAGAACCAGCTTGAAGACCATTGAAGCACTAATTGATCAATTTGTAAAATTAGCATAAAAAATCAAAGAGAGACTGTATTCTATGATTGATAACGAAGCAAATGCATCGATTGATCAAACATGGATTACAGTCTCTTTTTGTTGTAAGGATGAACAACACCAAACTGTGTTATTTATTGCAGAAATAGGCAATAAATTAGCACATAAAACAGAAAAACAATCAGATACTAAATTTGAATCAATTTCTTAATGATTTGAAACAATAGAAAGGAGACAACTATGAGTCTGATTGGAAATCAACTTCCGGAAGGACTGGGGTTCCGCCTGGCACTTGATATGGAAGCAATGAAAAACTTTGCAAACCTATCCGACCAAGGGAAAGAGCAGTTAGTTGACTATATCAAAAGCTCGACGACAGGGGACGAGGCGAAAAACCGTGTGACCGAAGTGGTACGTAATCTTCATAATGGGGGAGCCTTTCACTAGGAGAGAGGTTCTGTAAATCAAAGGAGCAGGCGTTTTACAACGTTGATAACGGTTAATATATAATGATAAATAAGAAAGAGGCTGTATCATCGCGTATATCAGGAATGAAACCTTATTCCTGATGTGAATGATACAGCCTTTATTCATACGAATATGCTTTTATTCTTTTATATTCATCCGTTCCTTCATAAAGCTCTTAAATTCCTCTAAGCCATGATCAAAGCCATCTTTATGCAGATAATGTGCCCTATCCGTGCCGAGATAAATATAGATGAAATCCTTATATTCCTTTATTTCCGTCACCTGGAGATAAGGATATTTTGAACTGGATTGTATCCCGGATAAGGTATAATAATTCTCATAAAAAGTGAATATTGCTTCGGAGCTTTTATGACTCTTATAAGCCTTCACTTCGCGGTTTATTGCTTTTTCTGCTTGAGCATAATATTGATAAACAAAAACAGCAACAACTCCTATAGCGATAATACACACATAAATCGACCCGGAGCGATAGAAGGAAATAAGCAACAGTAATAGGATAATGGAGGTTATAATCCATAGCTTAAGCTTTTTGAACACATGGTCATACAGATAAAAGTTTTTAATGACTTCCTCTGAATATTTGGTTCGATTACCAAACAGTGGCGTATCCTTAATGTTTTGTTCTTCTTTTTGCCTCTCCGCAATAAAAAACCGAGAAAGAGCCTCTGATTTTTGCTTCTTCAACCGATTTTGTTTTTTTACTGATCGTTTGCGCAGAACGATGGATACCACAATGAGTATCACAAAGATACCGATTACTGTAGACAGGTAAGCAATTGCTATCTTTTCCTGTCGCTCAACCTCAGACTTATCCTGAAGCTCGGTAAAATGAGTGCTGTTCACCAGTTCCTTGATAAAGGTTTCATCCAGTGGATCGGTTACATTGGTTTCAAACATATCAAAGGAAATGGAGTAACCATTGGCAATCGTGCCATATACGATCTCGGAATAATGGATACCCTCCCTACTAAGCTTAAGGTCCAAACGATAAAAGGGAATTTCTTTATGCTCATATTTTTCAATGGTATAGCTTGTATTTTCATCGCCGGAATTGAATACGGCATCAAAATAGGAATCAAGCTCCTCCTCATTCAATAGGGAGAGATGAAATATCTCTTCACTGTCACTGCTGCGCTTACTTAATACTCGGACCGTTGAACCGGTGGAGGGATCGTATAGTATGCCTTGTACACCCATATCCTTCATATTCTTTTTTTCAGCCGAGGGGTCTGCGATTTTTGCTTCTCTCCAGGCATCATCATAATTCGGTGTATCGGCAGTTAGGACAATGGTATCCTCAGGAAGGGTCACCTCCATAAAGAGAGTGGAAAAGCTTTGAACCTTCGCAAAGGTCTGTGGAGCCGGGATTAGAACCAGCAGTACGGTAAATAGTAGGAATAGATAACGAAATCTATTTTTGTTCATTTGCTTGTCTCCTTAGTTTTCATGATGACTTGATACGAAACCATAGAAGGTCGTAGTGCATACGATCTTCTATGGTTTAGGTTTTAAACTATTGTACCACGAAAACGAGGAATATAAAATGAAAAAAATATAAACAATTATATTGCCCATCGGAGTTCGATGATAAAAAGGTTATGTTCCATTCTGGCTTCAATCTGCCCCTTCATTTTTTCGGTTAATACCTTGGTGATGGTTAATCCGAGTCCGCTGCTTTGACTGCTTCTGGACGGATCGCCGGTATAAAAACGTTCAAATACTCGGGACAGCTCTTCCTGATTGATCGCAGGAGCATCATTGATAAATTGTAGGCAGCAATAATCCTGATTACTCGTCTGCTTTAAGATAAACTGACGGTCTGCATATTTGAGTGCATTCTGTATTAAATTGTTAATAATACGTTCGAATTGTATCTTATCTACGATAATGTAGCAGGGCTTCTCCTCCAGAGATACGGTAACCTGAATGTTACGTTGTTCAAAATTTACGTAAAAAGCTAATGCCGCTTCCTTTAATACATTTTGAACAGGGAGTGAGGTGAGCTGTAAGGGGAAATCATCGGCTTCTATCCGGGATATCTCATAGAAATCCTGGATAAAGCCCTGTAATATCCTGGCTCTTCTTTGAATAATCGTAAGATACTCCTCTCGTTCCGCAGTGGAGGTATCCTCATCTGAGATTAGATCCAAATAACCTAGAATGGAGGTGAGGGGTGTTCTAAGGTCATGGGAGATATTCTCGATCTCCTGACGAAGCTGCTGCTCCCGCCTCTGGTAATCGATACGTTCCTTCTGCCGCTCACTATAAAGGATATTTATCTTTCTTATGAGTTGCTCGAGAGCAGGTTCACCGGTAGTGAGCTGCCGATTCTGCTCGGGAGCTGCTTCAATCTGCTCCATATCATTGGAAGCCATATGAAGTGCGCGTTGAAGAAAATAGAGGCGTATTGCAAGCAGCAGAACGATTAGAATTAATACGATACATACATATTGCATATTACACCTCCTTTCTGTTAATTAAACGGTTTGGCAGTATTTTCGTCCTATCAGGTCTAAATTTTTGTAGGAATCATTATTTTATCTCTTTCTTACGAAATACCAGGTACCCAATTAGTAGGAACAATACCATCCAAAACATTCCATATAGCCAGTAATTGAGGTAGCCTTTATTCCCTTCCCAGGGGAGAAGCAATCGATATTCTTCATAATGAAACTTTATGTTGTTAATCAAATTCCATGGAAGAGTGCCGCCAAGCCTATGGAAGGGCTTGAATTTCATGGCAAGAAAGTTATTTACCATAGGATAAGCCATGATGAAGGCGATAATTGCAGTAATAGCGCCTCCGGTACTCTCAATGATAAATAAAAAGCAATTCGTGATTGCCAGAGCAGCTAGGAAAAGGGGAAGAGCGACAAAGTAGGCACGAAGGAGAACCTCCAGGTCGCCGGAGTGATTATTCTCCAGCAAAAGATAAGCACTCCCGATATATAGACCGGCAATCACTCCAAGAGCAACAAAGGAGTATATGACCTCTGAAATGAACTTTCCGAAATAGATACTGCCGCGGGATATTCCGTAGGAGATACTATTCTTCATGGTATGCTGGGAATGCTCATTACCAAAGACAATGGAGGCAACGCTGATGCACAAAAGGAAGACTAGGGGTAAGTAGGAATAGAGTAAGCTTATGGAAAAGCCCGTATTGTTATAAGGTGAATTCCCCTCCAGATGCCCCATTACCGCAAGCATTATATTGGCGCTTACTAACAGTACGCTGCATACCAGTATAAATAGATAACTCCCTTTCACATGGAGCAGTCGATAAATTTCACTTCGGATATAACTAATCATTGCTTTCCCCTCCTACTAATTGAATGAAATAATTCTCCAGATTAATTTCCTTTGTCATTAAGGAATAGAGTGCCACATCATTACTAACTGCGAGCTGACTGATTTTTGATGGCTGCTCTGTGTAATCATAAATATGAATGGAATAATCCGGTTTTACCTGATAGGAGGTACAACCCAGCTTGTTTTCTAGGAGAGCGGTCATTCGATCAACCTTATCCACCTTGAGTTCAAGATATCGTTTGCACTCCTTGGACAGCTCTTCCTGGGATATCTGCTTCACCAAAAAGCCCTTATCGATAAAGCCATAGTAGGTAACCAGATTGGACAGCTCCGATAGAATGTGGCTGGAGATTACTATAGTGATATTCTTTTCCTGGTTCAAGCGAAGTAGCAGGTTACGGATTTCAACAATACCAAAGGGATCCAGGCCATTGATTGGTTCATCCAGTAATAATACCTCCGGCTTATTCATCAGGGCCAATGCTAATCCCAATCGTTGCTTCATTCCAAGAGAAAAGCTCTTATATTTTTTCTTTCCGGTATGGTTGAGACCTACCTCCTTTAAAGCTTCGGTTACACAGCTCGTTCCGGGAATGCCTCTCTGAATCCGATAGTATTCCAGATTCTGCTCTGCGGTAAGATTAGTGTAGAAGCTGGGGACCTCTATAATGGATCCGATTCTTCTTCGGCTCTTACTAATGCCCTCAGATGAAGTCTCACCAAATAAAGTGATTTCGCCTTCGGTGGCAAAGGCCTGACCGGTAAGGAGGCGGAGTAATGTGGTCTTTCCGGCTCCGTTCTTACCCACCAGACCATAGATTTCTCCCTGCTTTACCTCCAGATTAATATTATTGACTGCAAAGGTATTGTTGTATTTTTTTGTCAAGTTCTTTGTGGTTAGAATAAATTCTCTCACCTTTGTACTCCTTTCATACTCATTAATGTTAACGATTGATTTCAATTATAAGGAGGTAACATTAATTAGTACTTAATAAAGTTTAAAGAAAGTATAAAGATAACTAAAGCGTGTCCATCTTAAAGCCAATTCCCCATATGGTCTTGATATAGGAGGAGTCATCATACTCTTTGATTTTCTTTCGAATATTACTGACATGTACATTAATCGTATTATCCTCACCATAATAACCGGATTTCCAGATATCCTGATATAATTGTTCCTTTGTGAAAACCTTATCCGGGTATTGTAGCAACCGCTGAAGAATATCGAATTCATATCCGGTAAGAGTAATTGGTTTGCCTTGGACCAATATCTCTCTGGAGTTAGAATTCAGAAGAAGCTCCTTGAAGGAATAGAGGCCATCCTCCTTGACCAAGGGGCTCGTTGTGTTTCGCATGCTCCTTCGTAGGAGAGCACCTACTCTTGCCAGAACCTCTTCTCGTTCAAAGGGCTTTGTAATGTAATCATCGGCTCCATTCCTTAAGGCCGCTACCTTATCGGACAAGTCGGTCTTTGCGGAGATTACCAGGATTGGTACCTGTGATGAACAACGTATCTCTGTAATTAATTCTTCCCCGTTGGCACCGGGCAGCATTAAATCCAACAGCACCAGATGAAAGGCTTCCATTTTAAGTAATAACCTTGCCTCAGTTCCTGAGTAGGCCGGCATTACCTGATATTGCTCCTTGGTCAGGTATTTGCATAGCAGGCGGTTAATATCTGCATCATCCTCGATTACTAATATTTTAGTTGACATTTCTTACACCCCGTATTCTATATGATAGAGAGTCTATAGCTTATCCATTGACTGCTACAACCAATTACACAACAGTGAATGCAGTTATCTAAGCATGGTGATGCCAGATTAGATATGAACGTTGACTCTCGGATTTGCTTCATGATTATAAACGTTTTCACACAGGAAGCTACTTCAAATTTCAATCATTATAAGCATATTTTATTACATTTATCTAGATTATGGCAAGTTATTCAACATCACTCATTCTGAAAAATGATCGAATGGCATTACAAAGAGAACCTTATTGACCGTATTTATGTGGCCCGACTATAAATAGGCTTCAAGCATTTGGCGCGGAAAGTGGCACATTATGATATGCCAAGATATTTGGCTTTGCATTAATGTTGCTAGGAGGAACATTTTTTTTATTCGGTGCTATAGTTAAAGATGTGCCTGCTCATATGTTTTTGCTTTCTTTTGGGTTATACATCGGTTTTATATTCGTAATGATGGGCTTACTTACTCCTGAGAATAAATAAAAAGGGCTGCTATGCAGCAGCCATTTTTCTAATATGTGAAGGGATATAATGCTCAGGTATTCTTACTGTGAACACCTACCTGGATTTGCCCATAAAGAAGAGGGCTACGGTACCGGGGCCGGAATGAGCTCCGATGGTAGGGCTTACATAGTGGATCAGGACATCCTTGATACCAAAACGTTCCTTGATTAGGTTGCCTACGAACTCAGCATCCTCATAGCAGTCCCCGTGACTAATGAATACAATATCATTGGTACCTTCATATCCTTTTAAGCTTTCCTCCATCTGATCAACCAGAGAGATTAAGGCCTTCTTTCTACCCCTTACATTATTCAGTGGGATTAATCGGCCTTCATTATCCACATGAAGAACCGGCTTCACATTAATCAGGGTTCCGATAATGGCAGTAGCCTTGGATACCCGACCTCCTCTATGAAGATGATGAAGATCATCCACAGTGAACATATGACATAAATGTAATTTGTTTTGCTCTAGCCACTCGATTACCTCGTCGTAAGATTTGCCGGCTTCCTTTAAGCCAACGGCCTTGTGAACCAGAAGTCCTTCGCCGAGGGAAGCACATAAGGAGTCGATTACTGTAATTCTTGCTTCCGGACGCTCATCCATGAGCTCTCTGGCGGTTGTTGCCGCTACGGAACAGCTTCCGCTCAATGCCGAGGAGAAGGCGATATGAATAATATCATAGCCTTGGTCCAGAAGCTTTGTGAAGACCTCCCTAGCCACTGCGGGATTGACAGCCATGGTCGTGGGCATTGCACCCTTCCTCATTTTGTCATAGAATTCCTTCGGTGATAAGAATATTTTCTCGCCGTAGACGAATCCTTCAAAATTATAATATAAGGGTAACAGTGCGATATTATGCTGCTGCATATAATCCTCAGGCAAATCACTGGTCGTATCGGTGGTTATGATGTATTTGTTCATTGAATGATACCGTTCCTTTCTCTTCACATTTTTGATAGTACGAAATGTGATTAAGTAGTTTTGATTACGATATGATATATTATAACATACCATACTTAATTGTTTCAATATACATTTCCATAAATATCAACAAAAAACACTTTTCTTATGAATATACATATGATATAATAAAGCGTAGTGAGCAAACTTCAAGCTTGCTTGTTGGTTTACGATCGGAGCTGACGACTATGAACGAAGTTCATAGTATAATAAAGCGTAGTGAGCAGATTTCAAGCTTGCTTGTATGTTCATGATTTAATAGCTTGAAGTTTAATAGCGTTAAGGAGGCTGAAACAATGAAACATATCAAAACTTTAAACACAAGAAACCTAAAAGATACCATGAAAAAGGGTGGATGTGGAGAATGTCAGACATCCTGTCAATCAGCATGCAAGACATCCTGCACAGTTGGCAATCAGAGCTGTGAGAACAAATAAAGAATCAGTACATAGAGCACGTAAGCTGGTTATGTAATTACTTGTATGAGAACGGTGATGAAGGTGTCTTAAGGAATGGAACTACTTGAGACACCTTTCGTTATTCCGGTTTTTTATTCGATCTATCAGTGGGACTGCCTCATAATATTTTTCGGTTATGTTGTTTGTACGAAAGATATTATAAGACAGTCCTGTTCGTTGTGATGACAATCGTTGTTTTTTATATAGGAGGTATAACAGTGGTTCACCAATTTAAAAATAATGGATATAATATTGTGCTGGATGTGAACAGCGGTATGATCCATGTTGTAGATGATCTCGCTTATGATATCATCAGTATGTATGAGA
>JAEYXC010000022.1 GCA_023428655.1 Bacillota bacterium
GCACTCTTTGTCTCTGAACCGCTATCCTTGTTAATCTGATTGGTCTCTTCAAGCTCCTTCAGATACTTTTCCAGCCATCGACCGGCTTTCACACCTTCCTCATACTTATCCGTACCCACACTCGCAACATAAAGACTCTCATCCTCCGTGTCAATCATACGGTCCACAATTATAACCGGTATTCCGGCTTGCTTTGCTTCCGTTAATACCGTATCCCAGCCCGTTTCCGTTACCGGGGCAATCACAATATAATCTACCTCCTGAAAGATAAAGCTCCTTACATCCTTTATCTGATTTTCCTGACTCTGTCTTCCATTGGCAAAAATTAAAGAGAAGCCATTTTCCTTGACCAGTGCATTCTGGATCGATTTAGTATTGGCTGTTCTCCAGTCCGATTCGGAGCCGAGCTGCGAGAAGCCAACAATAATCAGATCGGAATCGATATCCTCTGTGTTTTCGGTTTCACTGGTTTCAATACTTTTCAGTGGTCTCAGACTGCAGCTGGCAAGCAAAATCAATCCTATAAAGATAACCCATAATATCAGCTTTAATTTCTTATTCATACCCTACCTCGATTCGTTCATTCTCCATTCTTCTTGCCGGAAGCCGGATCGTGATATCAGTGCCCTCTCCTTTTATGCTTTGAATGTCCAGTCCAAATCGATTGCCATAGTTCAACTTAATTCGTTTATTCACATTGGCAAGTCCAAAGCCGGTACTTTGCTTGCTTCCGGGCTTTTCTATCTCCCTACGTAATGCCTTTAGCTCCTCGTCATCCATCCCTATTCCATTATCAATTACATGGAAGCAGATAACCTCATCCATGATTTCACCGGTTACGGTTATTTTCCCGCGTGCTCGTAGCATCTTAACGCCATGGTATAGGGAATTTTCGATCAGTGGCTGCAGGGTCAGCTTCAGGATTTGATACCCGTAGAGTTCCTCCGGGATGTGAAGCTCATAGTCCAGGATATCCTTATATCTGGACTGTTGGATTTGCAGATAGCTTTTGATAT
Organism: Bacillota bacterium; assembly: GCA_023428655.1. Lineage (GTDB taxonomy): Bacteria > Bacillota > Clostridia > Lachnospirales > Lachnospiraceae > Mobilitalea. The sequence continues at coordinate 1,017 of JAEYXC010000022.1, forward strand.
GTACTTCCTCTTCCCGAATCGTAATAAAATCCCTCCCTTTACTCACGACAATCCTAAAAAATTCGGAAAGGGAAACGACGATGTCGATTGCTTCTCTGTTTTTATTTCCCTCAATCAGCCAAATAATTGTATCAAGGGTATTATACAAAAAATGGGGGTTGATCTGTGTTTGCAAAAGCTTCGATTCCATGTGCCTTAGATTCTCCTGCTCCAGCCGGATGCTTTTTACCTGTTGCTCCAGCTTATAAGCCATATCGTTAAAGCTATCGGATAGAATGGACAATTCGTCATGGTTATCAAAGGTTGTCCTTGCAGTAAAATCTCCCTTTGCTACCAAGGCTGTCTTATCACAGAGGGTTCGAATGGGTTTTGTAATACTGTCCGTCACAAGGATATTAACCAAGACAGATGCTACAATAATGGAAGATAATGCTATAATCATGGTCACGATTACATTCGTTACCTGCTCCTTAAGGCGTTGCCTTATGTCCTCAAAATTCTGTGTTTCATAATAAATATAGTACTGGATTTCTTCCTGAAACAGTTCTGTCAGGATATATATATCTGATTCCAGCATCTCAAGATTCTCTTCATAATGACCGGTCTGCTTTAAATTATCCCTTATTTCATTCATTCTGTCCTTCAAGGTATCCAAATTCAGTAAAATTCGCTTAATCCAATCCAGACTTTCTCTACTGGAGGTTATCTTCTGCAGATTCGTAAAATTTTCTCTTGCAGCCTCAATCAGCTTATACGGATTTTTTAAATCATTGTTTTCATCAATGGATTCAAAGGTTTCTGCTTCCACAACAATCTTGTACATGCTTTCATCCATTTCCTCTTTAAAATTAAGATTATAGTTGTTCGCAGAGGTAATCCTTCGTACGATTGTGTCGTAGGCCGTGCTATAATTATGGAGAGCCGCAATTTGGTAGACAGAAAGAATGATCATAGGTACAATAATGACAACAGCAACGAGGAAGAGCTTCACCCTAAGAGGATATTTGATTGGTTTTCCGTTATTATAGCTAATCATTCTTCCCCTTTCCCCTGCAAGCGGTATTCCGATGGGGTACAATTCTGTGTTCGTTTAAATATGTAGCTGAAATAATGGGAATCCTGATACCCGACCATATAACCGATCTCAGTGATTCTTCTGCTCGAACACCGCAGGTACTCCTTGGCCTTCTCCATCCGGATGTCCGTTAGATATTCAATAAAGGTCATCCCCGTCTCCTGATTGAATAGGGAACTAAAATAATTGGGGCTGACATTTACGGTGGATGCCACCTTATCCAGCGTAAGGTCACTCATAGAGTATTTCATAAGCATATATTCCTTTGCCTTCTCGATAAGCCCGGCATATCTTTTCTGACTATTTTGATTGCGCAGATCAATGGCTTCCTTTAAGATGGATTTATAAAATTCGGAAGCCTCCAGATCGGATAGCTGATCAATAACTCCCTTCAAGCTCTTAAGGCTATTATCAATCTTCTCCTTAGGATATTTCAGTTCCTTCAGAAATTTCATAATTACAGAATATCCGTCCATAATGATATAATGTCGGAATATTGCTGAGCTCATGGCATTGGAGCCGAAGCCGTCAAAATAACTGTCTACAAATTCATCCACCTCATGTAGAGTGCCTCTCTTTAGGAAGTCCTCCAAAAGATTGCGGTCCAGCTTCTCCAGATTCAATTCACTGACCTCGATCCGGTTGCCGATTCTGTCCTTAATATTACGGATGTCATGATAGGATAAGAACTGATCCTGCGTCTCAAAATGTCTCAGAGAGAATGCACTGTTGGCATCCAAATAGGACTGCCCAATATCACGGATCCGGTGAACGCAACGTCCAATTCCACCAAAATAATGTACCTTATCATCACATATATGCGTAAAAAGATTACAAAGCTCTTGTATTAATGCATTAATTCGAATTTCATTTTCACCAAGGAGAATAAAGGCCCAGCCATCCATTCCACGTTCAAACACCTTTATGTCAGAAAACCTTCTTAATTCCTCGACCATTCGTGCTTCACACTGAACAATTTCATCCGAATATTCATACATATCCTCCGGCATCTTAAATTGAAACAGTAAAACACAAAAAACACTTGCAACCATATTGATGCCAAGCTCCTCTTCCTGCTCAATAATTTGAGGAAGTGTCAGCTTTCCGCCTACCAGGGCATTAAAAAAGTCCTTTCTTTTCTCCCCCTGCTTCTGATAGATTAAAAGCTGGTATTGCTCCAGTAGTTGCTTTTCCTTCCGTTCCTTTTCAATGGCAGAGGCTGCATTTTTTACTGCAGCTATCAATTTGGTTGAGGTAATGGGTTTTAGCAGATACTCACTGACACCGATGTCAATGGCCTTCTGTGCATAGCCGAAATCTCCATAGCCGCTGACAATGATTATCTTCAGCTGGGGCATGTCCTTTTTTAATAATTTGCTTAACTCAAGTCCATCCATAAACGGCATTTTAATATCCGTAATCAAAATATCCGGTTGCTCCCGTATAATCAACGGATATGCCAATTCACCGTCACTTTCATCTCCGACTATTTGAAAACCCTCTTCCTCCCAATGAATATTGTTTTTGAT
>JAEYXC010000130.1 GCA_023428655.1 Bacillota bacterium
GAAAACCAGGATTATGAGGTTAAGTATTATTTCTATGAGCAGCTAAAGGCGCATAAGGTGACAAAGGAGGGCAAATAGTATGCTGGCCCTATCAAGAAAAGCAAATGAATCAATTGTTATAGGAAATGATATCGAGATTACGGTATTGGAAGTGAAGGGTGATCAGGTCAAAATCGGGATTAGTGCACCGAAGTCCGTTCCGATCTATCGTAAGGAAATATATCTTCAGATCAAGGAAGCGAATAAGGAAGCTGTGGAATCTACGGCTACGGATGACATACTAAAGAAATTATTTAAATAAGGATAATGATCAGAGAAATGGGCTATCGAAAGTTGATTGCAAAAGCAATCTACTTCCGATAGTCTTTTAAAGTTATCTATTTATTTTGTAATTTGCTATAAACTATTTAGAAAATAGACCGATATAACTTATAGGATGTTAATGCGAATTAATATGCAGTCAAGGATGGCAAACGTATTAATAATAATTTATTTTATTCCCGAACACATGGAGGTGTAGATATGGCATTAGAGATATTATCAGGAGCGGGATATCATGATCCCGCAAAGATTGTTCCCAGACAAAGGGCAGAACAGACTGTTCAGGAGCAAAGCGTTGGAAATCTCAATATTACAGAGGTAAGCAGCGGCAGCTCCGGAGTTGCCGGTAGTTATTATGCAGGCAAGGAGCAGGGAAATAGAAATGATGGGTCGTCCAATGCTCAAAGAGATGGGATGGCTTCAGAGCAGCAAATTAAAAGTGCAATTTCTCAAGCGAATAATAAGATGAAATCACAAAGAACCAAGTGTGAATTCTCTTATCATGAAGCAACGAAACGAGTGTCAATTAAAGTGGTGGATAAAGATACACAAGAGGTAATACGAGAAATACCTCCGGAGGAAACTCTGGAAATGGTGGAAAAGATGTGGGAACTCGCAGGAATTCTTGTGGATGAACGAAGATAGGAGGTGCAGCTATGCCAATCAGATTATCCGGTTTAGCATCCGGTTTGGATACGGAGAGCATCGTTGCGGAGCTGATGTCAGCTCAACGCTTAAGAGCAACAAAAATAGAGAATAAGAAGACGAAGATGGAATGGAAGCAGGATCAATGGAAGGAAATGAACAAGAAGCTGTACTCCTTCTATACCGGTACTTTGTCTAAGATGAAGATGCAGGGAACCTTTAGTACCAAAATGGCAACGTCCTCCGATACCAGCAAGGTGAGCGTAACGGCAGCCAACAGTGCAGTTGAGGGAACCCATAACATAAAAGTAAATTCGTTGGCAAGTGCCCAGTTTGTTACCGGATCACAGTTGGGAAGTACCGTCAACGGAAGTACAACCCTAAGCAGTCTGGGAATGGGAGCAGGGGATGTGACATTTACCAATGGTTCGAAAACATCCACAATTTCGATAACGGATACAACCACAATCAATGAATTTGTTGCAAAATTGAAGGAAGGTGGGATCAATGCTTCCTTTGATGCGACACAAAAAAGAATATTTATGAGTTCGAAAACCAGTGGGTCCGATGGTGCCTTTTCCTTATCGGCAGCTACAGGAGTGGATTTATCTAAAATAGGCTTAAGTTCCTTTGGAGCCGGAGACAGCGATGGAACGGTTGCTTTAGCAGGAGGAGGTAAAATGACCTTCTTATCTGCTAAGAATGCATCATTTGAATATAATGGTGCAGCAATGACGAGCTCCACCAACAGCGTAACTGCCAATGGTCTTACCTTTAATTTGCTTGGTGCAACAGGAGCAGGTGGTATTAATATTAGTGTGACCGGTAACACGAAGGCGGTATATGACAGTGTGAAGAGCTTTGTTAAGGAATACAATGAACTCATCACAGAGATGAATGAACTATATTATGCGGGTTCCGCAAAGGGCTATGAGCCCTTGACTGATGAAGAGAAGGAAGCCATGACGGAGGAGCAGATTGAGAAATGGGAGTCAAAGATCAAGGATTCGCTCTTAAGAAGGGACAATACCTTAGGTACTCTTGTTAGTACGATGCGATCAAGCTTAAGTCGTAGTGTGACCTATGAAGGGAAAGGGTATTCCTTATCTACCTTCGGCATCAAAACCGGTAATTATACGGAAAAGGGTCTACTGCATATTGATGGTGATGAAGAGGACAGCGACGTAGCAGCCTTGGAGAATAAATTGATGAAGGCCTTAGAGGAGGACCCCAAAGCGGTAGCGGAGACACTGAATACGCTGGCAGGTGAGTTATATACCTCTTTTTCGGATAGTATGAAGAGTAATTCCTTGCGTAGTGCCTTGACTCTCTACAATGATAAAGAGATTAAAAAGCAGATTGATGATTATGAGAGTGATCTAAAGAAGCTGGAAAGAAAGCTTACAGACATCGAGAATCGATATTATAAGCAATTTTCAGCGATGGAGAAAGCGATGTCCAATATGAATTCACAGAGTAATTATCTGGCATCCATGCTTGGAACGAATGGCTGATAGGACTTGAAGTTTTTCAATCCGAGCAGAAGTATATGGATATAAAGCAATAGTATGTAATATAGGAGGAATACTGGAATGGCAACAAATGCAGCGGCAGCTTATAAGGATAGCAAAATATTGACAGCATCGCCGGCGGAGCTTACCTTAATGCTTTATGAAGGAGCGATTAAATTCTGTAACCTGGCATTGATGGCTATTGAAAAGCGTCAGCTGGAGAAAGTAAATGAAAATATTATTAAAGCAGAAAGAATTATCACCGAATTGAGGACAACCCTTAATTTTGATTATTCGGTAGCGAAGGACTTTGAACTCGTATATGATTATATTTATCGAAGACTTCTGACGGCTAATTTAAAGAAGGATCCTGAGATTCTGGAAGAAGCGCTGCAATATATCAGAGAGATGCGAGACACCTGGAAGGAAGTGATGCGTCTGTCGAAGGGCACCAAGTAGTGAGATTATCGAGTAAGGAAGGATGTATGGAATGGAGCTGGAGAATAATCAAATAAAACAAACATATATCCGGTTATTAATCGATTCCTCCAAAAAGAAGTTGGAGATACTTCGGGAATTGATGCAGATATCGGAGCAGCAGGAAGCGCTTCTTAGGTCTGAGGCCTTCGAGGAGGATTTGTTTTCCCAGACAATTTCCCAAAAGGATACGCTGTTGAACCAGCTGAATGAGCTTGATAACGGCTTTGAACGGATTTACGACAGTGTGAAGGAGGAGCTGAAGGAAAATAAGTATCGATATGAAGTAGAGATCAAAACCCTTCAAGAGTACATCACCACCATTACGGATACCGGTGTCAAGTTACAGGCATTGGAGCTGCGAAATAAAGCAAAGCTGGAAACTGTTTTGGCTACAATTCGGAAAGACATTAGAAGCACGAAGGTTAGTTCTCAGACTGCAGCGAAGTATTACAAAACAATGACGAACCAGAATGAAGCGCAATCCTTCTTTTATGACAAAAAGAAATAAAAATTTTAAAATGGGTATTAAGTTTAAAAAAAACTATGCCGATATATATAACAAGTAAAGTAAATTTACTTAAAGCTAATCTCCAGGATGGAGCGTACGGCCGGATAGGAGAAAAAAACCAAAACAAAAACAAGTAGCATGGATGCTACTACAACAAATTTCAAGGAGGAATTATACTATGATAGTACAACATAATATGGCAGCAGCCAACACAAACAGACAGTTAGGCGTTACTACTGGACATCTTGCAAAATCAACTGAGAAGTTAGCTTCCGGTTACAGAATTAACCGTGCAGGTGATGATGCAGCAGGTCTTTCCATCTCCGAGAAGATGAGAGGACAGATCAGAGGTCTTGAGCAGGCTTCTAC
>JAEYXC010000134.1 GCA_023428655.1 Bacillota bacterium
ATTAATTGTGTCGATTAAGTAGTGGTTTCTACCATGGGTGTCACTAACGATCAGAACCTTCATATTTATTCTCCACTTCCAACTTCTATAAATATTCCTTTATTGCTTCTTTCATTGCATTAAGTGCTTTCCCGCGATGACTTATTTTATTCTTCAATTCGGATGACATCTGAGCAGTAGTACATTCATATTCCGGTACATAGAATATGGGATCATAGCCAAAGCCATTCGCTCCAGATATCTCCCTAGCAATCACACCCTCGATTGTGCCCCTGCTGGTAATCACCTGGCCATCGGGAAAAGCACAAGCAATTACGCAGACGAATCTGGCGCTTCTCTCATGGTCCTTTGCCCCCAATAACTGATCAAGGATATATTGGTTCTTAACCTCATACGATGTATTTTCGCCCATAAATCTTGCAGAGTATACACCGGGAGCCTTATTCATATAATCAACCTCGAGTCCGGAATCGTCTGCTAATACGATTTCATGCGTCAGCTCCATAACTGCTCTGGCTTTTATCACTGCATTCTCTTCAAAGGTCTCTCCGTTTTCCTCAATATCTAAACTTAAGCCAGCATCCTTCATGGATAGCAGCTCGATATCAAGACCTTTTAAAATCTCACGTATTTCTCTCATTTTGCCTTCATTTGAAGTAGCAAAGATAATCTTTCTCATTCTTACCTCCAGGTTGTCTTTCCTATGTATTATTGCCTTTTAATCCTCCCTTACGGGTAGCTCTTCAAATGCCCGCATAATAGAATTATAGATACCCTCAGCAATAACCCCATGATTCTTTGGTTCGACCAGGTAGCTCAAATCCTTGGAATTAGACATGTACCCAATCTCAATCAATATCATTGGGACCTGTGCTTTATCCATTATGAAAATATCTCCCATACGCTTTAATATGGTTCCTCGATTGCGAAGTCCCACTGTTTTTCCCAGCTCCTGTGAGAAGAGGTTGGCCAAATCGCCGGATGCGATACCCTTGTATTCTGTATCATAATATAATACCTCCATACCGTTCGGACTGGTAACTACATTGGAATTACAATGGATACTAATAAAATAATCACAATTGACTGCATTAGCGAGAGTTACTCTCGGCCTTAAGAATACGGTTTCATCTGTAGTACGTGTATAATAGACCTTTATATCTTCCTTGTCTAAAAGCTCTTTTAATGCCAGAACAATACCGAGGTTGATATTCTTTTCATAATACTTCTCCCCTTTGGATAGGGCTCCGGCATCCTTACCTCCATGTCCGGGGTCAATTACCAGCACCCGATCATATACATCCGAGGGTTCTCTCAGATCAATGAAAAAATAATTTTTATCCTCATATATCTCATAGGCGTAGACCTTATCCAATTCAAGTAGTATCTCGCACCTCGTTAACCCGGTTTCCTTATCGACTGCCGTACTGAAGGTAATATTCTGACTAATCTCCTTCCCATAATCCTTGGTGATACTCTCTTTTATCGAGCCATCCTCCTTATCTTCCTCCTGAGTTACTATCTCCGTATACGCAGGTTCTCCAAGGAAGTAATCTTCTCCTCTGACTCTCATCACCTTAGAGCTATTCCATTCCTCATCAAATTCTCCCGTTAACACTATTTTTATACTTTTCTTTATATAAATATCCTCAAGGGAGATTGTGGTATCATCAACGGCCGGTTTCTTAATCACCAGATAATTCTCACTTAGCTGTTGCTTAAGCTTTACATCCATCTGATTTTCAAGCTCATGAAGGGAAGTTGCCATATTAGCAGGCTCGGTAGCAGCAGATTTATCCACCGGTATGGTAAGAGCATTGTCCGTCACAGGAGCTGTCTGCAGCTCCTCCTTCGTGTCCATTGTATCCTCTTCCTTGAGATTACTGGCGTAAATCTCTATGGTCTGATATTGCAGTGATGCATATGAAAAGGTAATTATAGCCACCATTAACGCTACACTTTGTATCGCCGCCTTTTTCAGTAGTGATTTATCCATAATTAACCCTCCTGGGTTCCTTCGAATTTTTAGAACTGTTTAATACATAAATTATATATTATCACAATACTAATCTCAATATTTTTTTCATTCTTTATCTTAAATTGTAGATTTATGGGATGTTTTGCCTATCATCCTTGTTGCATTTTAACACATTTATCGATATAATGATAAAGAACGTATATCACGATCTTTCTTACAACCAGAGAAGGAGATTATGCAAAAATGAACGAAGTTGCCTACATAACAATAAAGCAAAAAGACGGTTATAATATCAAGCTTACTCATTATAATTGTTCCAAGCGTCCGAAAGCCAGTATATTAATTCTTCACGGAATGGCGGAGCATCAGAAACGTTATCATGCCTTTGCCTTGTATCTGTTGAATAACGGCTATGATGTATTTATCTATGATCATCGTGGACATGGAGCAGAGAGAAAGCTTAGTGAATTAGGCTACTTTGGTTCTGATAAAGGGTATCAGCTTGTTGTGGAAGATGCCATCCTTGTCAGTGATTATATAGAACGGAATAACCGAGGCAACAAATTCTTCCTCTTTGGTCATAGCATGGGTTCGCTGATTGCCAGAAATGTAATTCAGCAATATGACAGCTATAATGGTGTCGTTCTTTGCGGCACTGCCTTTCCACCTCAGTTTTTAACCACCTCAGGCATAATTCTTTCAAAGCTGGTGAAAAAACTGAAGGGCCCTAAGCATATTTCACCTTTTCTAAATAATCTCATGTTTGGAGGCAAGAAGTATACCTCGCTATCCAGCCGCACCGCATACGATTGGCTATCCAGAAGTAACCCGGTGGTGGGAGCTTATATTCATGATCCTTATTGTGGCTTTACCTGTACTGCTTCCTTTTATCATGATTTATTAAAGCTGATACAAGGGGCTACTAAGAAGAAAAACATTCGTTTAACCAAATCAGAGCTTCCCCTATACATAATCAGCGGTGAGAAGGATCCGGTCGGTAGCTATGGTAAGGATATTCAAAAGTATCTAACCATTCTTAAGAAAGCCGGTTTCTCCAATATATCCTCCAAGCTTTATCCGGAATGCCGCCATGAACTATTAAATGAACTAAATCATGACGAGGTATTTGCCGATATCCAGCAGTGGTATGCTAAAAGAATATAAACCAATCCTGCGAAAGACAACTATCATATTTATACACCAGCAGCGTCACGCGTTGCGTGATAGCAGGGTTCACAGGCATGCTTAAGTACTTTTTAGCAAGCTTAGAGTACTCTCACCTTGCTCTTACAAAATAAAGATGTTACAAAGCATGGATGTTTTCACATCATTGCAGCTTTGCAACATCTTTCTTTTTTTTTCTTAAATCATTTTGTAGGCTTTGGAGGTTTTGGCCCCATATACTGATAGAAATACGTCTTCATCATACCGTTGTATATCTTGCGGTTTTTATCAGCCTGCTTGCCGATATATTTCTGCGCTTCCTCATAACCGGTGATAATAAAATAAGACCAAGAATCTAAGGCACCAAATACATTACCCATCTCCTTATAGAGTGCTGGCAACTCTTTTTTCTCTTCCAATCTCTCGCCATAAGGTGGATTGGTTATAATAAATCCATACTTTTTACTATTACTTAACTCACGCAATGGCTTCTGCTGAAAATGGATGAACTGATCCACCCCCGCCCATCTAGCATTCTGTCTGGCAGCCTTGATAATCTCGCCATCCAGATCAAAGCCTTGAATGTTCATTTCAACGTCCTGTAATACAGAGGCTTCTGCCTCCTGCTTTGCTCGTGCCCAGCTATCCTGGGGAATCAGATTAGACCAGGTCTCTGCTAAGAAGTTGCGTTTCATACCGGGAGCAATTCTGGCTCCGAGCATAGCAGCTTCTATCGGAATTGTACCACTACCACAGAAGGGATCCACAAGAATACGATCCTTGTTCCAAGGTGTCAACATAATGAGAGCAGCCGCTAAGGTCTCCGTAATAGGTGCTTTACTAGTCAGCCTACGATATCCCCTTTTATGAAGAGACTCACCGGAGGTATCAATACAAACCGTTACCTCATCCTTTAATATAGTAACACGCAGGGGATAGGACGCCCCTGTTTCTTCGAACCAATCCTGCTTGTATTTGAGCTTCATGCGTTCAACGATCGCTTTTTTCATAATAGATTGAATATCGGAGGGACTAAAGAGCTTACTATTTATGGAGTTAGCCTTTGCCACCCAGAACTTAGCATCCTTTGGCAGATATTCCTCCCAAGCGATCGACTTCGTATTCTCAAAGAGCTCCTCAAAGGTTTCCGCCTGAAAGGACCCTACCTTTAATAATACACGCTCTGTTGTTCTTAAGAAAACATTCGCTCTAGCACAAGTATTCTCATCCCCTGTATAGGTAACCTTACCATCCTCAACCTTTATAATTTCGAACCCAAGATCAATAAGCTCTCTTTTAAGCACTGCTTCCAGACCGAAATGACAGGGGGAAATATATTCGAATTGTTTCATAACTACCTCCATTTACCA
>JAEYXC010000021.1 GCA_023428655.1 Bacillota bacterium
ATACGCCGACGGTAATAATCAGCTTCGGTCTCACGGTTCTACCACTTAAGCCCACCTGGCGCTTTGCTTCCACCCAGCCTGCTTCCATCATCGGTCTTGTGCAGGCTAACTGTCCGCCTAAGAGATCTGCTAATTCCTGAACCATCTGAAGATCCTCTTCTTTTTTAATACCACGTCCAGCTACAACCAGAACCTCAGAAGCCTCAATATGCTGCTCCTTTTCCTTTGCGATGATATCAAGCACCTCGATTTTACTGTTTAATTTTGTCTTATGGATCTCACAGACCACAATTTCACCCATCTCCTCAGAGCTTCTCTTTGGAGCATCCATCACCTTATATCTTACAGTTGCCATCTGAGGTCTATGGTTCGGAGTCAAAATCTGTGCCATAATATTTCCACCAAAGGCAGGTCTGATCTGAATCAAGTCCGTCTCTTCATTAATATCCAATATGGTACAATCCGCAGTAAGACCGGTCTTTAATCTGGCAGCCAGTCTTGGAGCCAATTGTCGTCCTACGGGAGTTGCTCCCATCAAGATTGCAGTCGGACGAAGCTTATCCACAAAATCCTCAAGGACAGCGGTATAGGGCTCAATTTTAAAACGATCCAAGCTTTTTTCATCGTAGACAAAAACCTTATCCACATTATAATGCAGCAGCTCACGGCTCTCGGTTGTGATATCACTTCCCATCATAACAGCATAAACCGGATGATTAACTTTGGCTGCGAGTTCTCTTGCCTTACCGATTAACTCATAGGTAACCGGATGAATATTTCCGTCAATATGATCAACATATACTGCAATACCCTTCCACAGACTCTTATCAATCCCGGCAACTGCCTCTTCCACATACTCGACTGCGCCCTGGGGTCCCTTCTTCACACAGATCTTACACATCTTGCAGGCTGCATTAATATGAAGCTCGCCATTTTTATTTTCCATTGCATTGAAGGGACAGAGCTTAATCATATCCTCAACATTTCCTACTAAGCTTTGATTAATTACTAATTTCGCCATTGCTAACTCCTCCTATACGAATTTCAGTTCCTGCAATTTATTATGCAGCTGCTCTGAAAGTTCTGCCTGTGTTCCTGTCCATATCTCTCGGTGAGAATTTACTGCCGGAGGGAATATTCTCTGTACCTGGGTCGGAGATCCATTCAATCCGTAATGCTTCTCATCCTGGTCCTCAAGCTGATTAAGACTGATGACCCTAATCTCACGCTCTTTGGTCATTTCCTTCTTTAGATAAGAAGGAAGTCTTGGCATAAAGATGTCCTTATCTACGGATAACAGACAGGGGTATTCAATTTTTGCAATCTCAATATCATGGGACATATCCATCTCTACGGTAATGGTTTCCTCACCGAGCTCCACAATTTTGGATACATTGGATACGCTGGGAATTGCCAAATATTCGGACACCTCAGGTCCTACCTGTGCGGTATCACCATCCGTCGTCTGCTTCCCGCAAAGAATAAGGTCAAAATCACCTAACATGCGGATACCCTGGGATATGGTATAGCTGGTAGCGAGAACGTCAGCTCCACCGAATTTACGATCCGAGATTAATACTCCTTCATCCACACCCATGGCAAAGGCTTCCCGTATCACACTGGAGGCTTGTCCGGGTCCCATGGTTAATGCGGTGATTTTACCGCCCTTTTCCTCCCTAATTCGTAGTGCTGCTTCAATGGCATATAGATCATAGGGGTTCATTTTTGATTCAACCCCGTTTCTTTTTAAAACTCCGGTTACCGGATCAACCTCGACCTTATTACTGTCCGGTACCTGCTTAATACATACTAAAATGTTCATATATCTCCCTTCCTGCGCAGTTCAAAGCGCATGAAAACTATTAGCCTAACAATCTTGCCCCGATAAAGGTGACAATTCCTACAATGACTACAAATAGAACAAAATACTTAATGGTTCCCTTCAGCAACACACTTTCTTTTCCCTGAAGGCTAACTGCTGCAACCGCAATTGCGATGCTTTGGGGAGAAATCATCTTCGCCGTGATTGCTCCTGCAGTATTGGAGGCTGCAATCCAGGATTGATTCAGATTCAGTGCGATGGAGGACTCCAGCTGCAAGCCACCGAAGAGCACACTTGCTGAAGTACCGCTGCCGTTTACAAAGGTTCCGATGGCACCGAGGAACGGCGCAAACAAGGGATAGAAGGAACCCGTTACCGTAACAAACATTAATGCGATGGAAGAGATCATACCACTGTAGCCCATCAGCTTTGCAGTCGCCATAATACAGATAATCGTAATGATGGTTTTACTTAATTGAACAATGGTTTTTCCAAAAATCTTAAATAATTCACCGAAGCTTGCACCCTGCAGCTTCCCTCCGATAAAGGCTGCCAGAATGATCCATACTCCGGGTGTCGCCAACCAGGAGAAGGTATAGGGCGCCGCATTTTCACCGGAATAAATAGGAACTGAGGTCTTAACCAAGGTTAACAGCTCATTCAGTGGTGCAATCAGCTTGGAGGTTGCCAGCAGAAGAATAAAAATCAGGATAAAGGGGCTCCAGGCAACAAAGGCCTGTTTACTGTTAACCTTTTCACTCTGCTTCGTATCTAAACGATATTTGGCCTCTATTTCTCCCTTGCCAAGAACCTTTGCTGCGATAAAGGTACCCAGCATGGAGCATACGGAACCGATTACAACGGCAAGCTCAGCACCCAGATATTTCGCGACAAGAAACTCAGGGATCAGGAAGGACAATCCGGATATCAAAGTGATCATAACCACACCTTTAAAGACACTCTTTGACTTGCCGGTGAGGTAAACCAAAATAAAAGGAGTAAGAAGAATAATCGGGGTAAGGATTAATACGGTATCCGTGGATAAACCGAATACATCGAGTCCCGTTATCTTCGATAAGGTGGTTGTAGGAATACCGATGGAACCGAAGGCAGTGGGGGTTGCATTGGCGATAAGACAGACAATTGCTGCAAATACCGGGTCAAACCCCAAACCCCAAAGCATGCTTGCCGGAATTGCTACCGCGGTACCAAAACCCGCCATACCTTCCATAAAGCCTCCAAAGCCCCATGCAATAAACAGAACCAGTACTCTTTTATCATTTGTTACACTTGCCAGCATTCTTTTAATAATTTCCATGTTGCCGGTGGCAACACATACGTTATAAGTAAAAATTGCGGCGATTATTACAATAATGATGGGCCACAGTGCTAATGCTGCCCCCTCCGCAACGGCGGTAACACTCTCAAGTAAAGGCATTTTCCATACAAACACAGCCAGCACATATGCGATTACCAGTGCGATGGTACAGGCCTTAAAGCCCGGTATCTTTAATACAGTTAACGCGATGATTAACCAGATAATCGGCAAAAATGCTAAGACAAAAGCGAAAGTCATATTCATAATTTTCTCCATTCCAGCGCTCTTGGCGCTATTCTTTCTGAGCATCCGATCCTATACCCCTCGCAAGTGATTGGCTGTAAAGCACAAGGTGTAGGAATTGCGTCCATGTTTCAGATTTCCTGAAAGAAAAATGTTATTTTGTATATTGGTACTACCAATTTTAAAGAAAAAAGAAAGGTTGCATAACCGAAAGCTCATTCCCCTCTGTGATTGATAATAATTATCTGCAGTATAAATATTATCCTTCATATCCGGTAATGAAACTTGAGTCATGCAACTCAAAATTGGTAGGACCACTTGGTGATTTTTATTATACTTTCCTTTTGTTTCGCTGTCAACAAACGACATTTTTTTAACAAAGAAATACTTGAAATTTGGAAATTATGTACTATCCCACAATTTCCTTCGCTGTGATCTTTAGTTTTTCGTCAATTATACCAAAGTGCTTATTTATAGCCATATACGCCAGCTCCTTGTCCTTTTTAATCAGACTTTGCATCATCTCAATATGCGCTTCCTGTAGGATAATTTTACTATCCGGAGAGCTCAAGATTTCTCTTCGAAGATCTACAATAAATTGATCGATCAAGTCAGATAATGCTTGTAAAATATCTGTAATAAGGGTATTCCTGGAAGCGGTTGCAATGGTATAATGCAGCTTTTTATCCAAGATAATATTATTCTCTTCTGTGGTATGCTCTAATTCTGCCACCACCTGAGTAAGATCCCTAATCTGCTCCTCTGTGATATTATCGATTGCCAGCATAAGGGCTTGCATCTCCAACCCCCTCCTTAACTGGCTGATTTGCTGATAATTAATCTGATTTAGTAGAAACATCATGGACAAGGATTCCACCAGATTATTCTCAAAGTTGCCGGTAAGATAATTACCGGCTCCCTGCTGACTGGAGATAACGCCCATAATATCCAGTGTTCGAATTGCTTCACGAACCGAGTTACGGCTCACTCCTAAGAGCTGTGACAATTCCCGTTCCGCCGGAAGCTTACTGCCCGAAGTAAGCCTCCCCTCTCTGATCTGTTGTTTAACATAGTCAATTACCTTTGTGTATGATTTCTGCTGAAGGGCCTTCCCCTCTGATATATCTGCCACGATTATTTCCTCCATCCCTTTATAATGGCAACCATTCCAACACTCTCTGTATCTTCTCGTCCCAATATTTCCACTCATGATCTCCCGGAGACTCCTCATAGGTCAGCTCATAGCCCAAATCTGTCAGTCTCTTTTTCGCAGTAAGATTTTGTTGATACAGAAAGTCCTCCGTTCCACACCAGATATAGACCTTCGGAAGTGGCTTCTCACTTTCCTTCAGTCTTCCTGCCACAGCCATGAGATCATTATCGGAATTGATCAACTCCTCCGGGGAACCGAATATGTTGCGAAATACTCCCGTAGGCTCTTGCTCAGAGAGGCTCTTAAGCTCGCTGGCCATATCTAAGGCTCCCGAGAGACAGGCTACCGCTCCAAAGGTCTGTGAGGCACAAAGGCCTAACTTCAGAGCTCCATAGCCACCCATGGATAGTCCTGCTGCGAAGGTACTCTCACGACAATCCGACATACTCGGAAAAAATTCGCGACAGATTGCAGGGAGCTCCTCCGAGATAAAGGTCCAGTATTTTAACCCATATTTCATATCCGTATAGAAGCTAAGATGAACCGTCGGCATTACGACTGCGATGCCAAGCTCACTTGCATAACGTTCAATTGAGGTTCTTCTCTGCCATATGGTATGATCATCGCTCATCCCATGCAGCAAATATAGCACCGGATATTTCCCATCCTTTCGATTTCCCTTCATACCAATCTGACCCCTGGTATTTTGAGGTAGAATTACATCCATGTTCATACACATTCCCAACACTTCTGAAAAAAAATTCACATGTAATAGCGCCATATTCTCTTACCCCTTATATTTATATTGTGTATTAATATCATCTTGCTTTATTATAATTGATTTCCCAACAAAATACCACATTTGCATGGAAATACAAGGATTTTACTAATATATTCCCCGTCTACTGCTTATTGGAAGAATAAAGAATCCGATACATTCATCCGTCCTACATCCGATACTTTCATCCATCCTGCTTATATTTGACAATTCATTGTATTATGGTATAATTTTCTGGATAAATTAATTCCTGTGATTAACTTTTGTCATAGGAAGAGAAGCCATGGAAAGGAGTAGCTTACGTGTATTACCAGATTCAGGATTTTATTACAAAAATCGAAGGGAAGGATATCAATCCGGATATTCTGACCGTGGGCCTGATATCATTAGAGGATTTGGAGTCCCACTATTCACAGCTTGGGTTTTCCTACCTGACTGTGGCCGAATGTCAGAATAAGGATCAGCATATCCACAGCACCTTGAACTCCTATCATGACTATCTCTTTGGTATTATAATCGGACTGAACCCCGGCCAGATTATTAAGGTTCAGGATCGCATCGGAATATATATCAAGAAAAATTTACTCTTAATCGTTGTAATTGAAGATCGGGACGAAAGTACGAAGCAGAAGCTATTGGAGCTGTTAGAGCATCTGAACCTGTCCAAAATATCCTTGGAGCGATTAATCTTTGGCTTCTTGGAGCGATTTATTAATGAGGATTACACCCTCTTAGTAGATATTGAAGAAGAAATTAGTGCTCACGAGGATAAGATCAATGAAAATATCCTAGATAAGAATTTTAATCATCAGATTACAGATATCAGAAAAAGACTACTCCTTTTAGATAATTATTACCAGCAGTTTACGGCCATTGGTGAGGAGCTGGAAGAAAATACTACAGATGTCTTCACCGATGACAATCTCCATTTCTTCCGTATCTTTGCGGATCGCGCAAACCGATTAAGTAATAATACAAGAATGCTTCAAGAATATAGCGTTCATGTCAGAGAAGCTTATCACGCCCAGTTAGAATATGACTTGAATCGGATTATGAAAATATTCACCGTCGTTACTACCATTTTTCTTCCACTTACGTTAATTGTTGGTTGGTATGGTATGAATTTTACCACAATGCCCGAGCTTACCTGGCGCTATGGCTATCTCTATGTGATTCTCCTTAGCATCCTTGTGGCCATCATATGCCTCATCTTCTTCCGAAAGAAGAGATTTATGTAATATCACACCATTGCAAGTTCTCTTTGAGAGGGCCTGCGGCGATGCATGAAGCTGCCGTGCCCTCTTCTTATGGTTAATACTCCCTTTATCTCATCGCTTCGAACTACACTGCTTAATCCCAATCCTTCCATATCTCCGGCTGGTAACCCACCGTGGCCTTCTTACCGTTTCGAACGATTGGTGTGCGAAACAGCTTGGGATTCTCCAGAAGCTTCTCCTCCTTATCCTCAATGGACAGGTATTTCATCAGAGCAAGTAAATTCTTATCCTTCGCCTCCTCATTGAGTAGCTTATCAATGCCACCGACGGCCTGCTTTATATTACTGAATTCTCCCTTACTCATTCCGAACTTCCCCACATCAATGGATTGAAATTTTATCCCTCGCTCCTTAAAATAACGTTCGGCCTTTTTGGTGTCAAAGCACTTTCCCGAACCAAAAATCTGTATATTCATCTCATTCTCCATTCTAATCTTCTACTAGTATCCTTCTACAAGCCTTCTTCACCTTGAAGAAATGCTCCTCGGTAGTTTCATGCATGGGACAATATGGGTAGTCTCCCCTTCAAAACAAAATTGTTACCCTTTACAAAAAAGGTGGTATCCGGATCCTGTAATAATTCCACTTGATAGAAGTCCGTATTACAAGGTGTATATCCGAAAAAAACCCGTACTTCCTTCTGATGCAGCAAGGAGGGAACTATCTCCTCCGGGTTACAATCCCTGGTAGAGAATATATCATAGATCAGTAAGCTCTCTTCCCCATATTCTGCCACTGCAACCAGATCTAGCTCCTCACAATAATAGATATACTCAGCCATTGGTGCTGTTAGATAGAACATGGGTAAGTAGGGATTATTGACTAAGGCATATTTAGAAACGGGTTTTGCATTACTAATGATACGTAGTAATAGCTCCCTGTCATCCTTCTTCGTGCCATCCAGTTTACGAAAGGCATAGTGATTCTTCTTCACAAATTCCTTTGAATATATATATTCCATAGCCTTGGTAAAACCGAATTTCGGATAGAAATTGAGTACGGAAGCATTGGCATATAGATACATCAGGTCCACCTTCCCCTCAAACTCCTCCATAATGAAATCAAAAAGTATTTTACTGAGACCTCTCCCACGATAATTGGGTTCCGTCATAACTGTCCCGATCTGAAGGGTATGGTATAGCCTTCCCCCATCAGAAAAATCTATGGTATTTACCGACACATTAGCAACCACCTGCTCCTTATGTACCAGAGAATACGGACGATAGCGATCCGTCCATAAACCCTCCACGAACCAGTCCTCAAAATCAAAGCCAAAGGTCTGCCTTGTCAGTTGATTTAGACTTTTCCTGTATTTCTCCACCTCTTGGTATCCCTTAATTAATAGGTATTCCTCTTCCCCTACCATAATTCTTGTCCCTAAGCTCATATATTCCCTCCATTTATCCATCCTATCCGGAGTAATCATTCAAGCAAGCTTGACCCACGAGTCCTTTTTATCTATTATTGTATGCCTAACCAATTGGATCTGCACCAAGGATTACTATTATGTCACAGTTTAGCGATGTACTCACGGACTAGGTACTCCAGGACTTCGTTCTTCCCGTTTTACTGTATATAGTATAACATATTGTCTCCAAATGTCATATACGACAAAATCCCGTAATCTCTTTTTGGGGAGCTACGGGATCGGTATGGAAGTATTATTTCAATTTGTTACGGAACAGATTAACCAGTGACAATAGGATCACTGCTCCTACTATCGAGACAATAAAACTCCAAAGATTGAGACCAGTTGCAGGTCCAAGACCAAAAATTCCGGCCAACCATCCTCCGATAAAGGCTCCTATAATGCCAACAATCAGATTCCAACCAACTCCCATTCTGTCATCATTACCGGTTAATTTACTTCCAATCCAACCGGATAACCCTCCAAGAATTAGCCATACCAGTAAGTTACTTATTTCAGGCATATTCATATGCTCCTTCCTTTTAAGCTAGGACTGATGATCCTTACCATCCGACTTAAATCCTTCTATTACCTCATTGATCTTTTCAGCGGTCCCCTCCTTCAGGTTATCCACACCCTCCTCCACCTTGGACTGAAAGATTTGCAGCTTCCCCTTCAACTCCAGTTTATCATTATCCAGCACTTTTCCTGCTGTCTCCTTCACCTTACCCATTGCATTGTCCTTAACAATTCTCATTTTATCAAGCAAGCACCACACCTCCTGCATATAGAAATAATAAAATATTCGTTATCAAAATCTAGTTTGTGTAAATTGCTTCGAAAGTATTCAACTAGGATAATCCATAGGAAGGTTTTTTCCTATATTATCCATTTAAGTAATTAAAAATTGGATTGATAACCCAAAAAGGGACCGGCAAGCTTGCCGGTCCCTTTATTCTTAATATAGTGTTTACTTATTTACTCTTTGCAGCGAGGAATTCCTCTAATTGTCTGTTTGCTTCTGTAACCACCTTATCTATGCCGTTATCCTTAAGCTTTTGAATGTATTCCGGAAGCTTCTCTGCCGGATCAACGGTGCCGGTATTCAGAGCAAGTGCATATTCCGCAGCTACATTGGCCAGAGAGCCCATCTCTGTCTCAATGCTGGTGGCATCCAGTGCCCATCCAAGGATCGGAATTTCCTTTGCGGAACCATAATAGGACTTAAAGCCGGTCCAGAAATCCTTACCCTGTCCCTGTTGAGGAGGAAGCTGGGTTACATTACCCATACCATTGGTCCAAGGCATATAGTCATTACGTTTTTCTGTAAATACTGCCTCACCGTTCTCTAAGTTATAGTGAACGCCCTCTACACCAAAGTCAAGAAGGGTGAACAGGTAGGGATCGGTGTTAAGCAGATTAAGGAACATCATCGCACGCTCCGGATTCTTGGATGCAGTAGAAATCGCCATCATGGCACCCTGAGAAGAGGTTGTATCAACATATGCGGGTGTGCAAGGAATCATTGCTACCTCAAAGCCACGCTCCGTACTTGCTTGAATTTCATAGCCAAGTGCATAGCTCTGGGTACCGATTAAGTAATCACCGGTAAGCTGCTTTGCAGAACGGGTATCATTCGCCTGGCTGGCATTTCCCATTGCAGGATCAATATATCCGGCCAAGAAATATTCCCTTGTCTTCTCCACAAATTTCTTATATTCCGGAGTTTCGAATTTACTTAAAATCTTGTTGCCATAAGGACCTTCAGCTGCTGTGTCAGCAGGGTTGATATAGTAGGAAAGAAGATTGTTGGTTCCAGCATCACCGGTTACGATAATGGAGTTATTAACCATTCGTTCCAGAACAGCACCTTCTACTAATAAGGGATAGAAGTCCTTTCCTTCGCCTTCCTTTACGGTCTTAAGAATCTCTCCAAAGCCATAATAATCTGTATTCTTGATATCGTCCAATGTATAACCGTACTTCTCAAGTAACGGAACATTGATATCCCAGCAATTCTGTGTCGCAATATCCTTATAACCGGGAACCGCATATACACCGTATCCGTCAGAGCCGTTAATCGCTGCACCCTGGGTAAGAACCTTCGGTAACGCAGCCCAAAGATCGGGAGCATATTTTTCGATCAGATTGTTTTCCGGATTATCAAGGCGAACCCAAGCACCTTTTCTTGCAAATGCATTGTATTCATTTGCACTCCAGGAGCAGGTGAAATAGATGTCCACATCATCGCCACCGTTGATAGCCAGAACTGCATTGCTGTCAAAATCGCCCCATGTACCCCAGATCGGTTCCAGTGTAACATTGATTTTTTCCTTCAGGTATTCATTTGCTTTCGCAAGAACCTCAGAATCATCCGTTACATTGCTGCCGTGGAGATACCACTTTAATGTAACCGGCTCCAAAGCCTCTGCTTCCGGCTCTGTCTTCGTATCCGTTTCAGAATCCTGCACCGTAGTATCTGTCTTAGCAGGTGCATTTGTGTCCGACACATCCTCTGCTTTCTTGCCGCATCCAGCAAATAACATGGTCAGCATCATTAGAGTTAGAATTACTGATAGAACTTTTTTCATGAATTAAAACCCTCCCTAGATATTATTTTCTACAAATCCTCCTCATAAGGATTTCTTTGTAGCTTATATAAAATCGACTGGCAGTTGGCCGGCCGTTCTTATCCTTTTACGGAACCGATGGTGAGGCCCGATATGATGTAACGTTGGAAAAACGGATATGCAAAGGCAATCGGAATAACAATCAAGACCACCAATGCCATTCGTAGACTCTCCTGAGGTAACGTGCTCAGTATCTTACTGACCTCTGTACCGATGACGGAGCTGTTACGAACCAGAAAATCCACTTGAATCTGCATCTTCATCAACAAATACTGTAGGGGAATATACTTCGCATCCCGTACATAGAGCATGGCAATGAACCATTCATTCCAAAAGGCCAATGCATTGAGTAAGGCCACTGTAGCAATTCCGGGCTTCGAGATTGGGACAATAATCTTAAATAGGGTATTATATTCCCCACTCCCATCAATGGATGCCGATTCGATTAATTCCGTCGGAACCGTACTCTGGAAAAAGGTCCTCATAATTATGATATTGAAGGGATTTACCAACATCGGCACAATCAGGGCAGCATAATTATCACTTAAGCCCAGCATATTCTTACATACCATATAGGTAGGCGCTAAACCACCACCAAACATCATGGTAAAGAAGCAGAAGAAGGTAAAAAATTTACGGTACTTAAAATCCTTTCGAAACAGTGCATAGGAATAGAGGATACAGATTAATACACTAATTCCGGTACCAACAATCGTAATAAAGAAGCTGTTAAAATAGGACCTCCAAAGCTGATCACCAAGATCCAAAACATATCGATAAGCCTCTAGGGACCATTCAATCGGCAGGAAGGAAAAACCAACCTCACGGATACTATTCTCTGAAGAGAAGGATAGAATCGTCACAAATATAAATGGTATTACACACAGCAGACAGAACACACCAAGAATAATATTTAATATAATTTCCACCGGAAGGCTTACCGCATTTAAGCGGGAGCTCCTTCTGCGCAAGGTTATCGTCTTTTCTTTCATCATCATCATCCAATCCTTTTATAATGGTTAATTTACCTTCTGCCTAGAATAGGCTGCTATCCTCATCGATCCTGCGTACCACAGTATTCGCAGTCATAAGGCAGAGAAAGCCCACAATATTCTGTAAGAGACCTGCGGCGGTACTCATACCAACATTATTGGTAGCCATTAATGCCCGGTAAACATAGGTATCAATTACCTGGGTACTCGGGAACAGAGGCCCCGAATTCATGGGTACATTCCAGAAAAGCCCAAAGTCCGCGTTGAATATTTTGCCGACATTCATAATGAACAGGATTATTATCATGGGTTTCAGGTGGGGTATGGTTACATAGCGGATTTGCTGCCATTTCGTAGCACCATCTATACTTGCCGCTTCGTATTGGGACATATCGATACCGGTGATGGCTGCCAGGTACAGGATGGTGGAATACCCGACATTCTTCCAGAGATTGGCTATGGTTAATATCACCGGCCAGGGTTCATTGTCGTTATACCAATTCGTTACCTCCATTCCCCAGCTTTCCTGTAAATGGACCAAGAGTCCACGGGTTGGATCCAAAAATGCGAGAACAAAATAGCTGGCCACAACCCAACTCAAAAAGTAGGGAAAAAACATTAAGGTCTGATGTACCTTTGCAATAAATTTATTCGTTAGCTCGTTCAGCATAATGGCAAAAGAAACGGATATGATTAAACCGAGAAGGATCCAGAGGGCATTGTATCCGATGGTATTTCTTATCATCGCCCAGGAGTCCGAGGTGGCAAACAGAAATTCAAAGTTCTTCATACCCACCCATTTGCTATGTACGATATTATTGATTAGTGAAGGAGCCTTTGTATAAATCTTATAATCCTTAAACGCGATCACGATTCCAAACATCGGCAGATAGCGAAGCAGCAGGAGCCATATCACTCCCGGCGTAACCATGCTAACCAGAAGAAGCGTTTTTTTCTTCGTTGAAAATCCCCGGGTTGGTAAATTTCTTGAACTGATTGGTCTGGGCATATTGGGTAAGCCTCCCTTATTATTCTTCAAGTATTGTACATTTCGCCCAAAACAGACTGACGAAGTATACTGCATTTATGAATATTACATAAATTATATTACACATTTGTTCATGAATAGTCATTCAACAGAATTGTTATTATTTGCATATATTTGTTGTGTTGAATAAACCCAGACAAAAAAAAGACTGCCGAATGTACGGACCTCCAATCGTTAGATTTTTAGGTCTAACGTTTGGTCAGTACAAAAGCAGTCTTTTTAATTATCTCTTATTATATTGGTAATCTCTGCTGTAGCTTTCGAACCATTCGTACATAACGATTTTTGCATCGTATTTTTCGCCCATGCTCTATATCCTTTAGACAGGGCTGAAGATATTGATCCCAAAGCCTTTGATATCTTTCATGACGATCCGTCTGCATATTCAGATACACGACAATCCTTGGTGCAACTTGATAATATTCCTCTACCAGCTTCCTCCCTGCAGTACCTTTCATCAGATAAGTATCACGAAATTCTCGTAGTCTCGTAAGCTCATAGCAATCATCTGATTTATTCAATGAATCACAGACTGCAGTGGTGATAAAGCAGAACCCCTTTCTTAAAAAGCCGGCAGCCAGCTCCTCATAAGTGGCTTTTTTAAACTCACTCTTTGGATAGACTTTCCTCCAGGACTCCATGATACAGTCCGCCAGCCGATCACTCAGCTCCAGCTTTAGATAACCCAGCATCGGAATCAAGTAAACTGCCAGGAAATAGCGGTGCTGGTCAATTAGCATTGACTTGGAATTCTTATTCAAAAACCCTTTATTCTCATTAATATTCTTCTCTATGACGGACAGCAGCTTATCGGTAATCTTAGTTTCTATAAGCTCCTCCCTATTCTCCACCGATGCTACGTATTGCTCTATGGGTAGTAATATCTCTTCACCAAGCTTTACATATTCCTGAAAGCAGCCCTCGTAGCCATTTCTCGTAAACCTCGCTAACCGCTTGTCATAATCCCTCACCAGCTCATCAATCCGCTCGAAGGAATTTTGATACGCTTCCACTCGTCTCTGTCTTTCCTCGGAACTAAGCTCTATGCTGTTTTTCTCCTCTATCCCAAAATGCTCACCACAATACATACAGATACATTCTCTTAAATCAGCCGGAACAGCAAGCTCTCTATTACATTGGGGGCAATTCTTCCTGATATAATCCATCCTATCTTCTCCTCTTTTCGCCAGTGATAACTCCTATGGATCCTTCTTCATCAGTTTAATTCAATCCAACTTGCTTGTCAATTTGAAACACCTTAGGTTATTAGTGAATAACCGTCTAAAAATAGTTATAGTCATCTTAATTATTAGTTATGAATTATTGATGTATCAATTCTCTCAATCCATCTATATTTTTATATATAATAACCATTGGCCCACGTAACATCTGGCAAATATTATAAATTTACATTTAGCCCGGAGGAAATTCACCATAGATTTGACAATAAACCCTTGTTTTTTTTGTTAAAATGTTATATATTTATAGCAACAATTCAGATTACATACTTGCTAAGAATTTGTAGTAACTCATGGTTGTATTTAGTTATTCAGGGAGGGAATACGATGATCAGTACACTGGAGGGAATTCGTGAAACCGTTAATTTTGCTGAAAATTCTACAATTAAGCTCTATGACAACGATGAAGCAGAAGATTATCCCACTCATTGGCATACGCCCCTAGAGATTGTCATGCCAACCATAAATGAATACCGAACTGTTTGCAATGATGTAACAATTAATTTAAGAGTCGGAGATATCCTTTTCATTGCACCCGGAACAATGCATCGCTTTTATGCTCCTAAGGTAGGCAAGAGAATAATTTTCCAAGCAGAACTGTCTGAGTTTAACAGCATTCGGGAATGTGATGCTTTTACCGCATTAATCCAACCGGCTCTTTTAATCACACCGGAGGATGCACCACTAATCCATGAACAGATCGTAGAGCTGATCAACGATATTACAGATGAGTATCAGGAGAATGTCACTATGATGAACCTCTCCATATATTCAAAGCTATTTCAGATCATGGTATTGATTAGCAGAAATTATTCTAAGGTCTCTAATTGCTTCTCCGGAGCCAAAA
>JAEYXC010000030.1 GCA_023428655.1 Bacillota bacterium
CTAAAATCCTTATTTTTATGCTTTTGTACTATTATTACAACCCCGAAAGCCAGGGTAATTGCACCCAATATATAAAAACCGGTGAATATATTCTTGACCTCTGTAAAATGGAATAGACCACTTTCGGAAACTGCAAGAGTAGGGAAGCTTAGCTCTCCCTTGAAGAAGGGGGAGGAGTAATCAATTAAAGCATCGTAATTTTCACGAATCACCTTTTTCGTCAAGCCAGAGCTTTCTGCTATCTTTAGATGATCGATATCAAAATAATAAAGAGGTCTGAAATTTATGGTAATCACAACAGCAATGCTGATGAATAATAACGTAAACAAAACTCCAATGAACACATCGGTGATTTTAAAGCGTCTCATATATGCCTCCTAAGTGTGCGTAGGTGAGCGAAATAAGTTCCAAACGCATTATAGTATAATTTATAAACGAATGCAACTCTTATCTTATTCTTGATCTATAAGAAATCAGTATAAAATTCATTAGTATTTATGAATTGAATTCACCGGCCGGTTATTGTAATATTTTCGTATAAGCTAAGATAAGTATGCCTAAATTATCTGGTGATAAACCAATTTCAGATATGGTTAGTATATATCCTTTCTGCTAAAAGTGTTGCCGTATCTGCTCTATCAAAAAATATTGATATAAGGTTACTGATTGTAAAAAAGGAGAAAAAGCATGAGAGCATTAATCAGCGTTTCGGACAAAACAGGAATAATCGATCTAGCAAGAGAATTTGTGAACCTGGGTATTGAAATTATTTCAACAGGAGGCACCTTCGGTAAATTAAAGGAAGCGGGAGTTCCTGCCATTGAAATTTCTGAGCTCACCGGCTTTCCGGAATGCCTGGACGGAAGAGTGAAAACGCTGCATCCTGTGGTACATGCCGGATTACTTGCCATGAGAAGTAACCCTTCCCATATGAAGCAGCTGACGGACTTGAATATCGAACCAATTGATATTGTGGTAGTTAATCTTTATCCCTTTAAGGCAACCATTTTAAAAGAGAATGTAACGCGTGAGGAGGCAATCGAGAATATTGATATCGGTGGCCCCACCATGCTCCGATCTGCAGCAAAGAATTATCAGGATGTTGCGGTGGTGGTGGACCCAAGAGATTATGATAAGGTACTTGCAGAGCTTAAGGAGAAGAAGGAGGTATCCTTGGATACAAAGCTCTATCTGATGCAGAAGGTATTCATGCACACCTCCTCCTACGATACCTTGATTGCGGATTATCTCAAGAAGCAGCGTAAGGATACTTCTTTTCCGGAGACGCTTACCATGACCTTTGAGAAGGTACAGGATATGAGATACGGTGAGAATCCGCATCAGTCCGCTGCATTCTACAGGGAAATCGGTAAGAAGAAGGGGTCGATTACCGATGCTTTTCAGTTAAACGGGAAGGAGCTATCCTTCAATAATATTAATGATACCAACGGTGCACTGGAGTTATTAAAGGAGTTCACAGAGCCCACAGTCGTTGCCTGCAAGCATGGCAATCCTTGTGGAGTTGGAAGTGCCGATGATATCGATGAGGCTTGGAGAAAAGCCTTTGAAGCGGACAAAACCTCTATCTTTGGCGGTATTGTTGTAATGAACCGTGAGGTAACTCTTGCGATGGCAGAGGAGATGAAGTCAATCTTCTTAGAGGTGGTGGTCGCACCCTCCTATGAGGAGAAGGCGCTAGCAGTATTAAAGGAGAAAAAGAATATCCGAGTTCTTGCTCTTAAGGATATTGAGCTGCCCCAGGATGAGAACGCTTATGATATGAAGAAGGTTAACGGCGGATTAATCCTTCAGACTATCGATAGCAAGCTATACCCAGAGGATGAGCTTAGAGTCGTGACGGATAAAGCACCCTCCGAAAAAGAGTTGGAGGATCTGAAGTTTGCTTGGAAGGTCGTTAAGTTTGTGAAGTCTAACGGAATTGCTATTGCAAAGAATAAACAGTCCATCGGAATTGGACCGGGTCAGGTGAACCGGATCTGGGCAACGAAGCAATCCATTGAGCATGCTGCTGAATTAATTGGTGAGGGAGTGACGGAAGGTGCTGTCTTAGCTTCCGATGCCTTCTTCCCCTTTGATGATTGCGTGGAAGCGGCTCATCAAGCCGGAATTACTGCCATCATTCAGCCGGGTGGCTCCACCAGGGATGAGGATTCCATCCGAAAATGCAATGAATATGGTATTGCGATGATATTTACAGGAATGAGACATTTTAAGCATTAGGAATTGGAAGCTATGCTTGGAACAGGGCACGAATAATAAAAAGTCCGCAATGCGGACTTTTTATTATTAAGAGGCTGATATACAGCCATTTTTGGTCATTTGAGACTCATCCTATATGGTGACGATGAAGTTACTAGATGCTTTGTTACAACCCAACCCATCCTACTATAACTTTATTGATATGTACCATATATATTTAAATTAAATTTGGTTTTTGATTATAACCGGGTTACATTTGCAGCCTGAGGGCCCTTGTCACCCTTAACAACTTCAAAGTTAACCTTTTCTCCCTCTTCAAGAACCTTGAAGCCATCCATCTGGAGCGCAGAGAAGTGTACGAATACATCATTTCCCTCTTCGTCAGAAATAAATCCAAACCCCTTTTTTGCGTTAAACCACTTAACTGTTCCTGTCTTCATAAATGCCTCCTAAAACATAAATTATTTGCCATTACTACTATTAG
>JAEYXC010000228.1 GCA_023428655.1 Bacillota bacterium
GTTAAAAAGTTCAATTTTAAATATGTAGTAAGCTCTCTACGAGAAAGCTATTCAGCTTCTGATAACGGTTGGTCAGCATGTATCTATGATGGCAAGAATTTCTATCATTCCAGAAAATATGATGTACGGATTGTTGATCGTGTTGGCGGCGGAGACGCTTTTGCCGGAGGATTAATTTGCGGTTTATTGGATGGTAAGAATATGGAACAGGCTCTTGAATTTGCCGTGGCAGCCTCCGCATTAAAGCATACGATACCCGGAGACTTTAATCTTGTCTCCAGAGCTGATGTGGATACTTTGGTTGCAGGTGACGCTTCAGGAAGAGTTCAGAGATAGAATAGTGAACTACGATGATGTAAATAGTGATAACAGCAATTACGAAAAATGGTTGCTGTTATCTTTTTGCCTATTCCCGGAAACGAAGCATTGATCTCTTTGTCATAATTTGTTTGGGTGGTATAGGAAAAAACACTTGATTATTTCGTAGTAACCTATTATCATTAAGATTGTCTGAAAAAATGATAAATTTATGGAGTAATGACAAAATGAGAAGAATTAAGGCAAAACAGCCGAAACCCGTTAAGCCGGAGACTTTCTTTGAATCAAAAAAGAAAATGACCATCGCGGGTATTGCGGTTATTGCAGTATTATTAATTATAGGCGTATTAATATACATCGAAAGCACAGATAACCAAATTGTTATTAAGAATAAGACTGATTTAAAAATCGAGTATCTAAAAGCATATTATGTCGGACCGGAAGAGGTACTTAACGAGGGCATTCATATTACAGAGCTAACAGCAGGCAAAACAGAGAATATTCCTCAGGAAACCATCGATCTTCTCGGTGCGGAGGCAAATCTGGAGATTCGCTTTAAGTTCGAGGGTTATGAGGAGTTATTTGTAGACGCAGGCTACTTTAATGATGTCTTCAGTGGAAAGACTTCCATCGATTTTATCCCTTCCAAGGATGGTGAGATTACATTGACGGTAAAAGCAAAAAATGGTCTTATTACTTCAAACAGAATCATTTGTGATGATTTTTATACCGTAAATCTTGCTGAGGGTTATATAGAAGATTAAACATAGAATCTAACCAATGCATTACAAACACAGGAAGAAATTGCCCCAAAAGGGGGTTAGGGAGGTTATGAATATGATTAAGCTCTATGAGAATGGCGTTTATCTAGTGAATGGAACTGAAATTATTGAGGAGCAGGATACAGCTGCAGTTTATGCGAAGACCGGTATCACGACAGATAGAGATACGGCGAGAAAAGGTACCATGGCTTATGGTATTTTAACGAAACATAATACCTCAAGCAATGATAAGAAGCTAAAAATCAAATTTGATAAACTAACCTCCCACGATATTACCTTTGTAGGAATTATTCAGACAGCCAGAGCAAGCGGACTCGAGAAATTTCCGGTCCCTTATGTTCTTACCAATTGTCATAACAGCTTATGTGCAGTCGGCGGTACCATTAATGAGGATGACCATATGTTTGGTCTGTCCTGTGCTAAGAAATACGGTGGAGTCTATGTTCCACCCCATCAGGCAGTCATACACCAATATGCCCGCGAGATGCTGGCGGAAGGCGGTAGTATGATACTTGGTTCAGACAGTCATACCCGTTATGGAGCTTTAGGTACCATGGCAATCGGTGAAGGCGGTCCGGAGCTTGTAAAGCAGCTGTTAAGCCGCACCTATGATATCAATATGCCTGAAGTGATTGCCGTATATCTAACCGGAAAGCCAAGAAAGGGTGTCGGCCCTCAGGACGTTGCTCTTGCAATAATTGGTAAGGTTTTTGCCAATGGCTTTGTCAATAACAAGGTTATGGAGTTTGTTGGTGACGGGATTCAAAATCTTAGTGTGGATTATCGAATCGGAATTGATGTTATGACGACGGAGACCACCTGTCTCTCCTCCATCTGGAGAACGGACGATGCGGTAAAGGAATATTATGAGCTTCATAACAGGCCGAGGGCTTACAAGGAGCTTGCACCTGAGAAGGTTACATATTACGACGGTTTAGTCTATGTGGACTTATCAGAAATCAAGCCGATGATTGCGATGCCCTTCCATCCCAGTAATGTGTATACCATTGATGAATTGAATGCTAATCTGTATGATATTCTTGACGAGGTAGAGAAGAAAGCTCAGGTGAGCTTGGATAATAACAAAGTCAAATATACCTTAAAGGATAAGGTTCGTAACGGAAAGCTTTATGTAGATCAAGGTACCATCGCAGGCTGCGCCGGCGGTGGCTTTGAAAATATCTGTGATGCAACGGATATTCTTAAGGGCAAATACATTGGTGCGGATGAATTCTCACTGAGCGTTTATCCTGCCAGCCAACCGGTTTTCATGGAGTTGGTAAAGAACGGAAGTGTGGCGAAGCTTATGGCAAGCGGAGCTACCATACGTACCGCCTTCTGTGGGCCTTGCTTTGGTGCCGGGGATGTTCCGGCCAATAATGGCTTCAGTATTCGTCATACAACCAGAAATTTCCCCAATAGAGAAGGCTCCAAGATTACCAACGGTCAGGTAGCAAGTGTTGCATTAATGGATGCCAGAAGTATTGCCGCTACAGCAGCGAATCAGGGATATCTAACCTCGGCTGAGAATATTGATGTCACCTTTACAAATCCAAGCTATTATTTTGACAGTACCATTTATGATAATCGTGTCTACAATGGGATCGGTAAACCGGATAGCAGTGTAGAGCTTAAGTTTGGCCCGGGGATCGTTGATTGGCCGGCTATGACTGCATTGAGTGAGGACCTAATATTAAAGGTTGTGTCCGTAATCCACGACCCGGTTACGACAACGGATGAGCTCATCCCTTCCGGGGAGACCTCCTCCTACCGATCCAATCCCTTAGGACTTGCTGAATATACCTTATCACGTAAGGATCCGGCCTATGTGGGTCGTGCAAAAGAGGTCCAAAGAGCGGAGAAGGCAAGAATAGCAGGCGAGGATGTAACTGCTGCCAATGTAGAGATACAGACCGTATATGACCAGATCTCCTCTAAATTCACCTTTGATCCAAAGGCAACTCAGATTGGAAGTACAATCTATGCAGTAAAGCCCGGTGACGGTTCCGCCAGAGAACAGGCTGCCAGCTGTCAGAAGGTGTTAGGAGGCTTTGCCAACATTGCAAAGGAATATGCTACAAAGCGTTATCGCTCTAATTTGATTAACTGGGGTATGCTTCCCTTCCTGTTAAAGGAGGAGCTACCTTTTGAAAACGGAGATTATCTCTTTATCAAGGATATTCGTAACGCAGTGGCCGAAAATAATAACGAGATAAAGGCCTATG
Organism: Bacillota bacterium; assembly: GCA_023428655.1. GTDB lineage: Bacteria > Bacillota > Clostridia > Lachnospirales > Lachnospiraceae > Mobilitalea. The sequence continues at coordinate 3,326 of JAEYXC010000228.1, forward strand.
TAGTCAACAAGGATATGAAGGAATTTACTCTTAATCTTGGTGAGCTGACACAGGACGAAAGAGAAATCATTCTAGAGGGATGCCTCATAAATTATTATCGTAAATAATAAAGATTTATTACGCCTATGGCATTATGCCGTAGGCGTTTTTTTTAAGAAGATCAATTCTATTTTAAAAAGGTTGGATACTATAAGACTATCTTGTGAAAACAAATATTGTATTGAAAAGCAGAAAAAGAAAATATGCAGAACGTTATTAATTACTCAATTACAAAAATACTGAAAAACAGTTTAATCTTTGTGTAGGTAAGTACATTGAACATATCTATTGTTACGTAATTCGAATAAAATGTATGATATAACCTTTGATTAAGGTAGACATATAGCTTTAATTTTGCAATTTTATGTAAATTAATTAAGGAAGATACCCAAATTGGATGACATTACCAACTACGTGTTGAATGTATATCTAATTTGTACTATACTGTATGGACTATACTTTATAATTTGGAGGCGCAGATGAATAGAAAGAATATTGCAGTTCTAGGAATTATACTATGTACCATCTATTTTATTGTGACTTTTGGATTAATACTAACAAGCTCGCAGATAATGTTGACTGGTTTGGAACTGGTGACAATGGTATCGGGTATATTAATGATATTGTTAGTATTAGCAATTCCGTTTTCCCAAAGCGAGAAAATGATAATTTATAAAATAATTTGTATCATTTGTTCGGCTTCTTGTATGATACTTACTAATGTTGTACATATGGTTAATTTAACAGTAACGGAACAATTACTAAAAAAGGGAATTGATATTCCTTATTATTTATTAATAGGAAAATGGCCTTCCATTGTAATGGCAATTGATTATTTGGCATGGGGACTTTTTATGGGTATGGCATTTCTTTTTTCATCATTTGGAATCGAAAAAGAAAGAGAATTCAAAAACATTAAAATCACTCTATTAGTATGCGGATGCCTATGTTTCGTTGGTTTTTTTGGTGCTATTCTAATTAATCATAATTTATGGTATATTGCACCTTTGGGGTATGGTATTGGGACAATGTTGATTTGTTTTGAATTACTGATCCTAAATAAGAGAGTAAAGTAGGTTATCCTTCCATCAATATAAGGAGTATAAAAAAGCTACTATCATACGTATATGCAGCTTTTTTTATAAAGCTATTCTGAGACAACAGATATTGTTTTCTAAATAACTCTCATTAAAGATATGCAAAGTGTAAATAACGAGTGTCAATGTGATTAATTGCCTAAATGCAATATAATAACTAACATGATTAAGATTTAGTTATTAAGTTAGGATATATTGAGAAAAAAATTTTCAATGGTCCTGAACAATGATGGTTTTAATCATTGGAATAAAATGGTGGAGATGATTATACTGTAATGGTATAATATAAAATAACTTCACTTTTGTTGACAATTGTGAATGAATATATATTGTCTTTTGTGTAGGGGGAATTATGTAAAGGGTTTTGCTTCCTATCATGATTCTCATAAAGGTTCAGAAGTTATTTGGGAGATAGCAAGATTGTCTAAGTAATTCGCTCTCATCTATGACATCAAGTTGCCTGGTATAAGAATGTAAGCTATAAATTAATATATGTGGGGTAAAAGTAAAAATGAAGAGAAAAAAATTTATAATAATATGTATTTTATTCATTTCAGTTTTATTCATTTCAGTTGCAAAATTTTTAAATAATTATTCTCAAAAAAACATAAATTTGAGCCCAATTGAAACAATAATAAATAATTCTCTATCTATACAGTATGGCTATAGCGATATGGATTTAGATAAGGTATTTGCTTATAAATTTATTGATGGTATAGATAATAATTTTTATAAGAAAAAACTTGCACCATATAAAATAGTTTTTAGAAATTATAAATTACACGAAGTACGAGAGAATGAATTCGTTGTTAGTGTACATATTAAAGATAAAAACGGGAAATATATTCAGGTAATTTATGTTAAAAAGCAAGAAGATAGATATCTAATTACCAAAATAGAATATGACATATAGATGTTAGAAACGGAGAATTCATGAATGAGTTTTGGTCAATTATTTGTAGATTTTTGTTTTTATAGATGGGGGAACGATTGAGAATGGATGAATTCACAAATCAAGCTGACGATGGCCTAAAGGAGCTAAACAGGGCTACCGAAGAATACTATGATGAAAAAAGAGAGACGTATCAGGTTGACGAGGAAGAGGTCATGCCGAAGAAGACGATTTATGATTACATACGAATCGGATTACTCGTTATTGCTTACTTGATATTTGCGTTTTCGAATTCTATTCCCTATGGCTTTGAGCTAATGGCCATAGCAATTTTCCTATTTACTCTAGGAACCTTCTTTCTTAAGGCAATTCAGAAGTTTATCTCGGAGGGAGATGAATGCAGTCTGCTGTTTCGTGCTTCTTTTTTTCTTCGAATTCTTTTATTTCTATTCTTTTTCATGAGCTTGGCTATCATTTTTATGACGACAAAGCAGTATCTTAGTTATTCCTATTGGATCGCTGTAATTTGCTTTTTGTCAATTGTAATCATCCATTTTATTGAGAGCAGTGTATGGGAGTTTCGTAATAGGAGGAATTGGGGTGGGATCTCTAAAATCCTTCGAGCACTATTGGATCTTATCCTTTTTATAGTTGGGACTAATTTAATCTATCTGATGCTCCAAATGTCACTGCCGGATGAAGGAAGTCCTCTCATTGTTAATCAATTAAGAACGCCGGATCGAGTTGAGATATTAATATTAGGTGAGGAAGCGTCAAATAGCCAGGTAGCTCCGTCAAATAATATAATCTCTATCACCGACCAAGCATTGATACAACAAATTAAAATGGAGATGGAGAATAGGGTCTATGATCCCTTGGACATTATTTCCGAGCTGAATTTTATTAAGCAAAAACATACCTCTCAGGTCTCTTATCAGCTTAATTTATACTATACTAAGTTTGATCACGATAATATTTTTGCATACCCATTTTCAATTATCACCTTTTATGAGGATCAGTTTGTTTATCGATATACCGGACATGAAGACGAATTCTGGATATGGCGAAACACCTTAAATAATTATTATAATCTAAGGTTTTCCGAAGAAACACGTAATAAGCTTTATTCTTATATTAATAATGGAAAATGATACTTCGTATATTCAAAATAATATACGAAGTAAACTCCTGGAAAGTCAATACATAAGGATGGCAAATTCAATCAAATATTAACATTCCTAACAATACCATAACACACCCACTCTATTATAATTATTAATAAGGATTATAGTGACGCTTGCGTTTATTTGTAATTATAGCTTAGCTTTGACACTATAATCTTATCAATGGAGGAGGTGTGTTATTTTTATGAATTACGGTTATTTTGATAATGATCAGCAGGAATATGTCATCGAAAGAGTGGATCTGCCCACCTCATGGACGAATTACTTAGGTGTTAGAGATATGTGCGCCGTCATCAACCATACGGCTGGGGGATATCTCTTTTATAAATCTCCGGAGTACCATCGTATTACTCGTTTTCGAGCGAACAGTGTACCCATGGATCGACCGGGTCATTATGTATATCTACGTGATGAGGAGAGTAAGGATTATTGGAGTATTTCCTGGCAGCCGGTAGGAAAATCTCTGGATCAAGCAAAATATGAATGTCGCCATGGTCTATCCTATACGAAGTATTCCTGCTCCTACAATCAAATCGAGGCAAGCCAGAAGCTATTCATTCCCATTGATGATCCGGTGGAGCTTTGGGATGTTTTGATTAAGAATACAGATACAAGACCACGCAGCTTAAGCGTATTTTCCTATCTGGAATTTTCTTATCACCATATCGATATGGATAATCGCAATTTCCAGATGAGCAACTATGCGGCTGGCTCCTCCTACGAGGACGGAATCATCGAGCATGATTTATTCTATGAGGAGTTTGGATATCAGTTTTTCACATCTAACTTTACTCCGGACAGCTATGATTGTCTGAGAGATAAATTCATTGGTTTATATCATACGGAGGACAATCCGGTAGCTGTTGAGCGTGGTAGCTGCAGCGGCTCCTTTGAGAAAGGAAATAATCATTGCGGATCCTTGCATAAGAAGCTGCTGCTTCAGCCCGGGGAGGAGATCCGGCTTGTCTTTCTTCTGGGAGAAGGCAACCGGGAAGAAGGAAGAAAGCTTCGGGCCAAGTATTCTGATTTTAAGGAAATAGACCGTGCTTATACCCAGATGTCCGATTATTGGAGAGAGAAATGCAGCAAGCTTCAGATCAAGACACCGAATGAAGGCATGAATACCTTGATTAATACCTGGACTCTATATCAGGCTGAAATCAATGTTATGTTCTCCCGGTTTGCCTCCTTTATTGAAGTGGGCGGAAGAACGGGACTTGGATATCGAGACACCTCTCAGGATTCTATGACTGTAGTACATACAAATCCCACCAAATGTCGTCAGAGGATCGTGGAGCTCTTGCGTGCCCTTGTCTCACAAGGTTATGGATTACATCTGTTCCAACCCGAATGGTTTGATCCTGATAATGAAGCGAAGCCTTTTAAATCACCAACGGTAGTTCCGACACCGAACAAAGAGGATGTCATTCATGGAATTGATCAGGCTTGCTCCGATGACGCCTTATGGTTGGTCAGCTCCATTGCAGAATATGTTCGTGAAACCGGAGAGTTTGATTTTTTAGACGAGCTTATCACCTATGCGGATGGTGGAAGTGGAACGGTATATGAGCATATGATGAGAATTCTTGACTTTTCCAAGGAACAGGTAGGCAGCCACGGGATATGCAAGGGACTGCGTGCCGATTGGAATGATTGTCTTAATCTAGGCGGTGGAGAAAGTGCCATGGTATCCTTCCTCCATTACTGGGCATTGGGGAATTTTCTGGAGCTGGCGAGATATTTAGGAAGGACTACAGATGTAGAACGCTATGAAGCCATGCAAAAGCAGGTAAAGGACATTTGTGATGAGGTGCTTTGGGATCAGGAATGGTATATTCGTGGGATCACAAAGACCGGTAGGAAAATCGGTACCATCCATGATAAGGAAGGAAAAATTCATCTGGAGTCAAATGCCTGGGCAGTATTATCCGGTCTGGCTGACCCGAGTAGAGGAAAGAGGGCTATGGATTCTATTGATCAATATCTGTTTACCCCTTACGGAATTATGTTGTACGGTCCCTCCTATACCGTACCGGATGAGGAGATTGGCTTCATTACCCGTGTATATCCCGGCCTTAAGG